>JBELBG010000010.1:0-14209 GCA_042095435.1 Thiotrichaceae bacterium
GAAAGAAGGCTTAATCGAACAAATGGGTATCGAACTCGACGGACGTACAAATATCATCCAAAACAATTGGGCGACTAATGTCGAAGGTATCTTTACCGCAGGCGATATGCAACACGGTCAAAGTTTAATTGTATGGGCGATTGCAGAAGGCCGAAGTGCAGCGGTGGCGGTTGATAAGTACTTAATGGGAAGTAGTGATTTACCTTCGCCAGTTTAAGGCGAAACATTATTGACGATGTGCAGGAAGCACAAGTGTCGCGATGATATGGATATCAAAGACACTTACACGGATTTAAGTGGTAGAGTAATGCAAGAGCAATTACCGAGCGGCCTTAACAGCACCTGTATGACCTATAGGGATATAGGAAATACTGGAAACGTAGGGAACAGTTTCCATTGAGGTTTATTAAACTATAAACGAATAAAAACTCCCGCTATAAGCGGGAGTTTTTATTTGAGACTTTCTTTCTTTAATTTTTTGTTTAGACTGCTTCAGTCATTTTAAACTTATCTAGAATATCATCATTCATAATGATCCATTTTTTATAGATATAATAGTTTAAGTATGAAATTTTAATTTTTTCATTATTCACGCATTTGTTTAATCCCGTGACATAGTCTTTCGTGTCTTCGATATGATCGGGTATGGCGTTTGCCCAGTAGGCGGATTTGAATATCCACGGATTCGCTTCGAGATCGTTTGCCAGCGTTTTGAATTGATGCGTATGTTTTCGATGAATGCCTTTTTCCACAAACGGTGGACATCGTTTTTTGGCGGTTTTGAAGCCAAGCCATGAACAAAGATGATGGTGAGTTTGTTTGTATCTACCATGATTGTTTTTTATCCCTGTGTTATGAACGTTCTTTTATCAAAACAACTTAATCAAACTTAAATACTATGCCAATTACATATTATGTGAAGTACCTGTCTTATACTTTTGAAAAGGGGAGAACTAATAAAGCAATGTATCTTTTTATTTTGGCTTACTTATCATTTTTGTAATGTATGTCTAATTTAAGTGACATTTTTTGATTTTTAAGGGATTCTGGTCGTTCAATTGCAGCATATATATCAAATTAATAATTATGCATTGCTGATTTAGTGTAAAAATAAAAAAACTATGTAAATCAACTACATATATAAATAATTAAGAATGTATGTTGTAAAAATAAACTTTAGATTCTTAATTATGTCTCAAGAAAGTGACAATATGTATCAATTATTTATAAATAATAAGAATACAATAAATAGGAAATACAAAATTGAAGAACTCGCTAAATAATTCCTTACAGGAGTTGTACTAGCGCAATTTGATGTTGCTAGGTTGGGTAACGGTCCTTTTTCTATTCCCCTTTTTAGTTAACGCCATTTTTCAGGGGCGTTATATTGATAGTTTGCTTATACTGATTCTGGCTTGTTTTGCAGGTCTTAACTCATTATCTATTTTTTATAAAAAATACGAGCTTATAGCATATCGTTATATTTTTTTAATCAAACTCTCAATATTATTTTTTATAGTATACGAATTAGGTCATATCACACTCTTTTGGTCTTATCCGTTAGTTTTTGGAGTGTTCTTTGTACAACCGTGTTTTCAAGCTCGACTTATGAGCGGTATAGCGGCCGTCATGCTGATAGCACTATCAACTTCCCTCTTTGAAGCAGAGTTGGTTTTTCGTTATTCTTTAACATTACTTATGTTGATTATATTTTGCGATATTTTAATTGGTATATTGATAAACATGGAAAGTAAGTTAATGGAACAGACAATACGAGATCCTTTAACTAATGCACATAATCGTCGATATATGAACAGTATTTTGGAAATGACGATTGAAGAAACTCATCGTAATTTTGGTCCAGCGACATTGATTACTCTGGACATTGATCATTTTAAAGAGGTTAATGATAAATTTGGACACATTAGCGGCGATAACGTATTAATAAAACTAGTTGACCTGTTACATAAAAGACAGCGAAAGCTTGATTATGTTTTTCGTTCTGGTGGTGAAGAGTTTGTTCTTATTTTAAGAAATATGGGTCTACAGCAGGCTCTGTCGCTGGCGGAGAGTATACGCGGGAGTGTAGAAGAAACAGGGTTACTTGAAGGCGAAACGATTACTGTAAGTCTTGGTGTTGCAGAATACGAAGCTGGTGAAACAGAAGTTGAATGGCTGCATCGTGCTGATGAGTTGTTGTATGAAGCAAAAAATAGTGGGCGTAATTGTGTTCGGCCAGCTGTATTAAATGAACTCTATAATTAAAACAGATATGAGTATTTAAAAAGTAGTTTCACTGCACCATAGTATGGCGGGCTTTCATTAAGGTTCTTCGTTGTTCTTTTTTCTTTTCACGTTCCAGCATGTCAATTTGAATATGCATCATCGCTATTTTGTGGCTAGTATACTTGCCTAGTGCATTGACCAGATACAAACCAATCAGACAGTAAATCAACATCATTTCTTTATTCGTGGCGTAGAAAAACGAATAGCCCGCAGCAGCGATTAGACAAAGAACCAATATTGTATCAATTGATTTAAGTATTAAAATTCTGGTTTTAATTTGATTTACATTCATAGACACTTTTACTTTGTTTAATACTTTAATAATCCTGTTATCGACCGGTTTTTGTCTAAGTTTAGACGCAATTTATAGATTAGAGGCATGGTCATATTATGAAATTGTGAAGTAAGTCTATAATATTGTTCTTTATTTATTAAGAACGTGATGCAGTTCAACATTCACAAAGACTATGTATAGAATTACCGTTATAAAAAATGAGTAACAACACTATGAAAATTTTAATAACAGGCGCAACCGGTTTTATAGGCCAAGCTCTTTGTCGCGAATTACTGACGCGCGGTGACAATGTTGTTGTTTTAACAAGGAGTCATAAAAAAGCGACAAAGATATTTGGTTCGCAAGTTAGCATAGTTACTCAACTGGATAAGATTGGATCGGATGAAAAGATCGATGCTGTTATTAGTCTGGCAGGTGCGCCGGTTGTCGGTGGGCTTTGGACAAAGAAACGAAAACAAATACTAATTGATAGTCGGATTAATGATTTAAAAGCAATCAATACACTTTGTGAAAGATTAGAGACAAAACCGTCAGTCTTAGTTAATGCGTCTGCGATTGGTTATTACGGTATACGCGGTGACGAAGAAGTGACAGAAAAAGATAAAGGTCAGGATGTTTTCCAGTCCATACTTTGCCAGAAGAGAGAAGACCTTGGTTTCTCATTTGAGAAATTTGGCACACGTGTTTGTAATGTCAGAATTGGTTTGGTGTTTGCCAATGATGGTGGTGCTTATCCGCAAATGACGAGACCGATTAAATTCGGACTTGGCGCGGTATTTGGTGATGGTCAGCAATATATGTCATGGATATATAAAGCCGATATGATTCGCATCATTTTATTTTTGCTTGATAATGATAGTTTATCAGGCGCTATTAATGCGACAGCACCAGAGCCAGTGACGAATGAAACGTTTACTAGAAAGGTAGCAGCACATTATAAACGCCCTGTGTTTTTTAAAGCGCAGGCTTTTGTTTTAAAAACTTTGCTTGGTGAGTTGTCGCAATTGTTTCTTGAAGGGCAAAGAGTCGTTCCTGAAAAATTATTACAAGCAGGGTTTCAGTTTGAACAAAAGTCATTTGATACTATGTTATCTGTCATCGATTCAAACGAGAATTAAACATGAATGAACATGAAAAAATAAATTACGTGGAGTTTCCAGCAAAAGATATGGAAGCGACAAAAGCATTTTTTACAAACGTGTTTAACTGGTCGTTTGTTGATTATGGACCGGACTATATGGCATTTTCCAATGAAGGATTGGATGGCGGTTTCTTTCGTGCCGATTTAGCTTCGTCAGCACAGAACGGCAGTGCATTGATTGTTTTTTATAGTGAAGCCTTAGAACAGACGCAAAGTAAAGTTGAACAAGCGGGTGGTACGATTTTGCAAGAGATTTTTGAGTTTCCTGGTGGGCGTCGTTTTCATTTTGCAGAACCCAGCGGCAACGAGTTTGCTGTTTGGTCAGATATTAATGAATAGGTGATTAAAAATGTCAGAAACTATTGAAGCCAAAGGGCAATGCGTGTGTGGTGGGGTGTCATTCGTTGCAAGTAGTATGAATCCTGATGTCGGTGCATGTCATTGTGAAATGTGTCGTCAATGGGGCGGGGGCCCATTTATGGAAGTCGATTGTGGTTCAGGCGTTTCTTTTTCTGGTGAAGATAATATTTCTATTTTCAATTCGTCAGATTGGGCCGAACGTGGCTTTTGTAAAAATTGTGGTTCACATCTTTTTTATCGGTTTAAAGAAGCAAGCCTGCACATGATGCCAGTTGGTTTGTTTAAAGATGATAGTAAGTTTGTTTTTAAGAAGCAGGTTTTTATAGAAGAAAAACCTCATTACTATCGCTTTGCAAATGATACCGAAGATATGACAGGCGATGAATTAGTTGAGCAATTTTCTGCTGCTTTAGAAAAAGATTAATAATGAAAAATTCAAAATATGTAATAATTGCGGCAGAACATTAACGAGCTGACAATATGAGTAAATATTCCTTTTTTCAAATTCCCTTGCTTTCTTTTTATTCCACTGATTTATATCGGGATATGGCGCTTAATAAGAAAGGTATCGGCTTTGCTTATTTGTTTTTATTATTGGCATTTTGCTGGTTAATCATCGTGTTTGCTATGGATAATAAAATTGATGCTTATTTAGATGAACATTCACCCGGATTTCTTGACCAGTTTCCCGAAATAACGATTCAAGATGGCAAGGCTTCGATTCGTGAGTCGCAACCGTATTATATTGACGATGTGAAAACAGGCCGTCCACTTGCTGTGATTGATACAACCGGGACAATAAATTCATTGGAACAAACTGAAGCGATGATTCTGTTGAATAAAAACACGTTGACGGTTGAAAAAAATAAAATGGAAACGCGTACTTTTGACTTGAGTGAAGTTAGCGACATGGTGCTTGACAGGATGCTGCTTTCAACATGGATTGAGGCAACCAAGTCTTATATGTTTGCTGTTATTTACCCTTTTGCTTTAGCGGGCTCGTATTTTTATCGCATAATTCAAATGCTGTTTTACGCGGCTATTGGGTTATTATTTGCGTCTATGCTCAAAGTTGAGCCAGACTATTCTCGGCTTTTACGGCTATCGGTCGTGGCCGCGACACCTGCTGTTATTATTAATACATTTTTGTGGATAGCTGGAATTAATTTACCGATGGCAGGTCTTATATTCTTTGGCATGAGTATGGTTTATTTATATCTTGGGATTAAAGCCACAATTGAAGTAGAGCCTGAACAGGAGGCTATGGAATAAAGATGTTAATTGTCATTTCACCTGCAAAAACACTGGATTTTGAAACAGCACCAACGACGAAAGATTTCACTGAACCGGAGTTTTTAAAAGAATCTAAAAAACTAATTTCAGAATTAAAGAAACTAAACCCTGCAGAAGTATCTTCATTAATGAAGATCAGCGATAAGTTAGGCACGCTGAATTACCTACGTTTTAATGAATGGAAAACACCGTTTAATCTCAAAAATGCAAAGCAAGCTTTGTTGGCTTTTAAAGGCGATGTCTATACAGGGATAGAGGCGGAAACTTTTTCAAATCAGGATTTAAAATTTGCACAAAAACACTTAAGAATTCTGTCTGGTTTATACGGTGTTTTGAAACCTCTGGACTTGATGCAAGCGTATCGTCTGGAAATGGGCACTCAGTTTGAAAACAAGCAAGGTAAAGACCTGTATGAGTTTTGGGGTGGTAAATTAACGGGACAGATTAATAACGATCTCAAGGCTGCTAAAAGCAAGGTTTTAATTAATCTGGCATCGAATGAATACTTTAAATCATTACAAGCAAATGATATTGATGCAGAAATTATTGTGCCGGTATTCAAAGATTTTAAAAATGGGAAATATAAAATCATCAGTTTTTATGCGAAGAAAGCACGTGGATTAATGAGCGCTTATATTATTAAAAATCGATTAAAGAAGCCTGAAGATATTAAAGGGTTTAACGTTGAGGGCTATAAGTATTCGAAGTCTGAATCCAGCGGTAATAACTGGGTGTTCTTGCGTAAAGAAGTTTAGTTCTTTTCTATAAATGATGGATATCAAAAATAATAAACATAATTTTGGTATCGTCAAATCTTCCTGCATTGGCTTATGGCCATACTTATTATTAGTTTTTTTGCGCTCGGTTTTTATATGGTCGAGCTGGATTATTACAGCAAATGGTACACAGTAGCACCGTGGTGGCATAAGAGTGTTGGGCTAGCTGTTTATGGCATTATGAAAAATCTTGGCCCAGCATCAAAAGAACTGGATTTAATCTTTTCAATAGAATGTGTGCGAAAAAAATAAACTGAAGTTAGTTATGTCCGCTAATGAAAGCCCTGTATTTTCGATAGATATTATTTTTGAATTTCATGTTTTCTGGCATCCTGCTCTAACAGGGAGTTTTCGTACCCAACGAGTACGATCTGTTTTAGGTACTCAACCAGGTATTGCGGTATAGAGCCAAAGGCTTCATATTGGTAAACATGGCGTAATTCGTGTGATAGAAGTTGTGTTGTATTGTTTCCACTGCAAATATAGATTGAATGGCCGAGCGTAAGTCCTTTCATTGCTTCATCTAAAAAACCGATTTGGGTTGCTGCAACACTCAGTTTTTCATTTTCAGGAAAAGGAAGCTTATCAACTTCAAGTATTTTTACTTTTTCAGGTTCATTAACGCCAACTTGCTTTGCTATTTCTATTTGCTCTTCAGTTAATGAGATGCCTTCATCTTGTATTCTGTTACTGTGATCTTCTGCCCATTTAATTGCTAATGGCAGTAAAGTTTCAAGTTGATAGAGAAGATCCATAATAAAAACTATTTCTTATCTTTATCAACGACTTCGCCTTCAATAAGGCTGCCTTGTTTTTCCTGCTGCCGTTCTTTTTTTAGGTTAGCGAGAATTATCGCAATCAATCCCAGAATAATTTCATCTATGAATGGAATAAAATCAGGAACAAATAGGTTAATTACAAACAGGCAAATTATTATAAAAAACAAATTTTTGAATTTTAATGTATTAGCAAAGCTCAAAAATGCGGCAATAAGTACTGATGGGTTCATTTTTAGATTATAGCAAATGATTTATAGTGTTATAAATTATACAGCAGACTTTATCTGAAGTGTTATATCGCCAAACTCTATAATATCGCCTGAAACGATCTTCTTTCTTTTCCTTGTTTCTATTTGGCCGTTTACTAAAACATTACCTTCTGCGATTAAAAACTTGGCTTCGCCACCGCTTGCGACCAGACCTTCAAACTTGAGCAGTTTATAAAGTTCTACGGGTTCCTTTGTTATCTCGACGGTTTTCATTATTCAGCTTGATCGAGACAACCCCAGCCATCACCGACCCCATTAAATTTTTCCGCATGCATTTCCAGTAATTCCTGATAACCAGCAATTTCATCATAACTTGCTTCCATGTAAACAAAGACGACAATTTCAAAAGGGTAGTCTTTGTTTTCTTCATTATCGGCTAGCATCGTTTTTTGGCGATTTATTAACAGTGTTTCTGCAAACTTAAGTGCTTCTTCTTCATTACTAAAGAGTACGGCAAACTCTATTTCTCTAGGGACAGACAAATCATCACCCTTATTTTTCATTTCCCATAATGCATCGCCATTAACGTCATTTGGGAATTCATTTGTATCTCTTTTCATTTCTAAAACCACAAGTAGTATTAATAATTGATGCTATCAATCCGGCATATTAATACAATCATTTAAATGACTTAAATAGTAAATATGCGTATGTAAACTTCTTTTTGCTAATGCAGTTTAATTAATAAAGAGGAAATAAACATGAAATCGTTTATATTTAAATCAACAGCATTGTCGTTAATGTTTATCGGTGGAATTGACGATATAAGTAATCAGACAAGTGACGCACTATGAGTGTATGCGAATCATTCAGCTAACGGAGATGAGCATACTTCTGATGCTAGATGCTGATTAAAGATTAATAATCAAGAAAAGCCGTGAATTAAACTCATCTATTCACTTGTGAGTTGGGTTCGCGAAATTTTATAATGTATAAATAATGACACACGACGTAATCGAAGTTTTTGAAGCACATAACAGTATTATTAGTTGCGTTGGCGCGGGCGGTAAAAAAACAACTATGTTTCGCCTGGCCGAAGCACATACTGGTCGGGTTGGCATTACTGCAACTGCACATATTGAATTTTTCCCCAAATCACTCAGGGCAAAATGTTATATAGCGGATGAACCTGAATTGCTGCAAGCGATAAAAAGTGATCAAATTTCTGAAAAAATGGCCTTTGCAAAACCCTCATCGCGGTTTGGCCGCCGAGCAGGGATCAGTCTTGATGCTGTTAAACAGTTCAGGCAAGCAGGAAACTTTGATTTACTTGTTATCAAAGCAGACGGTGCACGAGGTCGCTTTATAAAAGCACCTGCTGAACATGAACCCGTTATCAGTCCTGATACCGATATTATTATTCCTGTTGTTTCTGCAAAGGTGATTGGCTTACCTTTAAACAATGATATTGCACACCGTGCTGAACTGATCAGTCAGGTTTGCGATTTAAAACAAGAAGCTGAAATTAAACCGTTACATATTGCCCGGTTATTAAGCTCGTCATCTGGACTATTAAAAAACACAGAGAACAAAAAGGTTATACCTGTTATTAACATGGTTGATAGCCCTGAATTGGAAGTGCTGGCGCGTGAAGCAGCACAAGAAGCACTTAAACTAAGCGATCGATTCGATAAAGTAGTGCTTGCTTCAATGAAGCAGGAGCAATGTATTCAAGATATTGTAACAAGGTTGTAACCTTTTTTTTATAAAGGCAAAAGATAATTGTCAATCATTATTTTTGATTGTATTTATACGGTTTTTCATTACTTAAGTAATGAAAACTGTATTTCCGTTGGTTTAAAAGGTTATTGGATTGAATAACCATCATTCTGAGGATAACGTAAATGAATGACACTGATGATTTTGAATTGGATGATCTTGATTTTGCTGATGAGTTTGATGATGTAGAGAAAGCTATTAAAACAAAAAAGGTTTTATCAAAACGTGATGTACGCTCTGAGATAGAAAAGAGGTTAGAACAAATAGAATTACTAAAATTAATGGGTGATTCTGGTTATGATGAAGCCTTTGATTAGCTAAGTTTATTTTTTTAAGTCGCTTTATTTCACAGTGAACGAGGTTAGTTTTTATAACTAACCAAAAACGAGCCTTATTTCCTCGAATTTGGCATCGATAACATGCACATTTGAATATCCCATGGTTTGTAATGTCGATGCTGCCAGGGAAGCTCGCCCTCCTGCGCCACAGTGAATCAAAATAACTCTGTTTGGGTTATCACATAAGTCACCAATTTTCATTTCCAGTAATCCACGTGGAATATTTGTTGAGTCAATCAAACAAGCTTGACTAAATTCTCCGGCTTCGCGCACATCAAGAATAATTGCGTCATCATGTTTATCAAAAAGTAACTTTGCAGTAACTTCGTCTATACAATTACATTGTGATTTCGCAGCTGCAATCATATCGCTGGCGCTTATAAGCATGATGAGTCCTCCAATTAGATAATGATATTATTTTAACCCAGCTGTCGAACTTGTCGATGTAATAAGTCACTAAATTTAGTATGATTCGAAGTCAATAATAAAGACAATTTATATACATGTTTCCAGAATTAAAAAATGATCGACTGATCAAGGCGCTATTTCGTAAACCGGTTGATATGACTCCCGTTTGGATGATGCGTCAAGCTGGGCGTTATTTACCTGAATACCGTGCGACACGGGAAAAAGCCGGTGATTTTGTCACGCTGTGTCAAACGCCAGATCTGGCCTGTGAAGTGACCTTGCAACCGCTGGATCGTTATCCTTTAGATGCGGCTATATTATTTTCCGATATTCTGACTATTCCTGATGCAATGGGACTCGGTTTAAAACTCATCGAATCGGTAGGGCCAAGGTTTGATAATCCGATTAGTTCGCTTGCTGATATAAAAAATTTACCCATGCCTGATCCAGAAGATGATCTAGGATATGTGATGGAAGCAGTTCGTTTGATCCGAAATGAACTGGATGGTTGTGTGCCATTAATTGGTTTTGCAGGTAGCCCATGGACCCTGGCAACTTATATGATTGAAGGTGGATCGAGTAAGGATTTCGGCAAAGTGAAAAAGATGCTTTATCAGGAACCTGAAGCATTACACTTGTTACTTGACCATGTTGCTAAAGCCGTGACGCTATATTTGAATGCGCAGATCAGATCCGGTGCACAGGTTATACAAATCTTTGATACCTGGGGTGGTGTATTATCAACACCTGCGTATAAAGAGTTTTCATTGACCTATATGAAAAAAATTCTTGATGGTCTTGAACGTAAATATGAATCTAATGAGATACCGGTAATTTTGTTTACCAAGGGTGCTAGCTTGTGGGTAGAAGATATTGCTAATACGGGTTGTAACGCTGTTGGTCTGGATTGGATGCAGGACATCGGTCAGGTTCGGGAGAAGATTGGTGATCGTGTTGCTTTGCAAGGCAATATGGATCCAGCGGTTTTGAAAACTGATCCTGAAACAATACGTAAAGAAGTAAAACGTATACTGGAAAATTTTGGTAAGGGACCAGGGCATGTCTTTAATCTAGGTCATGGTATTACACCGGATATCGATCCAGAAAATGCTGGTGCATTTATTAATGCTGTGCATGATTTTAGTAAATAACTAATATTTTTCTTATTCCATGTTGATGTCAAGATTGAAACTTGTTGCTAAAGGTTTCTGTGTCGGTTCAGCCGATGTTGTGCCCGGTGTTAGCGGTGGCACTATGGCGTTTATACTAGGTATTTATCCTCAGCTTATCAATGCTATAAAGTCATTTGATACAGAATGGCTTAAAATGATCCTGTCTTTTAATATTAAAGGCATTATTAACCGTCCGCATTTTGGTTTTTTGATTCCTTTAGGTGTCGGTGCCGTTACTGCATTATTATTCTTTACCCGTATCGTTCCATTACCAACGTTGATAAGGACACAACCAGATATTATATATGGTTTATTTTTTGGTCTGGTGCTGGGTTCGATAGTCTTGTTGTTTCGTCACATGGGCATGAATTTGTTGATCAAACGAATGTTGTTTTTAACCCTGGGTATTTTGTTTGGTGGATTTGTAGTGACGTTAGTACCTGCTTCCACACCTGATGCAAGTTGGTTTATCTTCTTCTGTGGTGCGATTGCAATATCTGCAATGATTTTACCTGGCATATCGGGTTCGTTTATCTTGTTGATGATGAAAAAGTACGCTTATATCTTCAATGCAATTGGTCATTTTGATTTTTCAATAATCATTCCTTTTGCTTTAGGCATCATAACGGGTGTGGTTTTGTTCAGTAGAGTCCTGTCTTACTTATTAAAAACGTTTTATCGACAAACTATACTATTTATATCAGGATTATTAATTGCTTCTTTGTATGTCATCTGGCCATTTCAGCAACGCATTTACGAAACTGTGCGTGATAAAGAAAGGTTGATTTCGTCTGTCCCTTTTTTGCCGGAAACATTCTGTAATCAGGTACTTTATGCTGCCATTATGATGTTAATTGGTTTTGCTTTCGTTATTATTCTTGACAAAGTTTCCGGCAACAACGATACACTTCTGTAACTAGCCTTTGCTTGCAACTGAAACTTGATATACTTTAGATATCAAGGGGAGTTGTGATGCCAATATCAGAAGCGATACCTTTATCAGAAATAATATTGGTTGTGATGGGCTTGTTGACCGTTGCAATGATTGCGGCATCAATATGTCGAAATATCCCCGTACCCTATACCGTATTTTTAGTTATCCTAGGCATCATTCTCGGTGCGGTCGCACGGCAATATCCCGAATTAGCATTATTACTAGAGTTTCAGCTAACTTCTGACTTGGTTTTGTTTCTATTCTTGCCGGCGTTGATATTCGAATCAGCTATCAACCTGGATGCCCGTTTGTTAATGAAAGATATTATTCCGATATTGATGTTGGCGGTTCCGGCATTGCTAATTTCTGCTGGATTGATAAGTGTTGGCTTATGGTTAATTCAGGATTTTAATATTTTTCATGCCTTATTATTTGGTGCATTAATATCGGCAACTGATCCGGTTGCTGTCATAGCGTTATTCAAAGAACTTGGCGCGCCGCAGAGATTAACCATTCTTGTTGAAGGTGAATCATTATTGAACGATGCTACTGCAATCGTCTTCTTTGGCATTATAATTGGCTTAATTGAAAATGGTTTTTCCGGAACGTCAGATATTGGTATTGCTATATTTGATTTCTTTTATGTCTTTATTGGCGGGCTGGTTATCGGTGCAATTATCGGCATAGTCATTAGCGAAATGCTTTACCGCGTTCGTGCTGGTCTGAGTTCTTATCTGATTATGTCAATCGTCCTTGCCTACAGCAGTTTTGCAATAGCGGAGCATGTTTTTCATGTTTCTGGTGTCATGGCTGTTGTTTCATCAGCGGTTGCTTTGGGTATACTCGGTGTTAGTCGTATCCCACAGAGTGAAAGAGAGTCTGTCGATGAGACCTGGGATGTGATTGCCTTAATTTGTAATTCATTATTATTCCTGTTGGTTGGTTTATCTGTTGATATCTCACAACTGTTCGGTCATATAGACAGTATTGTTGTTGCCATTATTTTAGTGCTGATTGCGCGTGCTGCGGGTATCTACACGATGGTACCGGCAACAATCAAATTTTTTAAACTTCCACATGTCTCGATGGGCGAACGACATATTATGTGGTGGGGCGGTTTAAAAGGCGGCCTGGCTATTGCTATCGTTCTATCTATTCCCGAACATATTCCTGGTCGAGAGACATTGCTCTATGTCACGTTGGGCGTTGTTTTATTTTCCCTACTGGTAAATGCATCTACGATAAGACCGTTAATGCAAAAGCTAGGTTTTGATAAATTTACTAGTGAAGAGACTGCGGAATTAAAACATGGCTTAATTCAATCTCAGCAACATGCTGTCGGTATTCTTGAATCATTCCACCAGGCAAATCTGATCTCGCGTAGTACGCAACAATTAATACAGAAGAAAACTGCACAAGTGTTTAGTTCTGACTGTGGCGATACAGATGCACTTGTAGAAGAACGGCATGCTCACATTATGGCGTTACGTATAGAAGCGCAGGAATTGAAGACTCTCTATGATATTGGTTTCTTGCAGTATTATACCTATATGAATATTAAGAATGCTCTTTTACGTGACAGGGAAATGTGGTCGTCCGATAAAGTTACTGAAACAGATACAGAAGTAACAGAAAATAAAAATCCGTTTGTTCGTCTTGAAAATGCATTGATTAAACAATTACGAGAACTTGACTTTGCCGCGACCATGTTAGCGCGTTATCAATACTTAAGATTCTCGCAGAGCTTACAAAGAGACATCGCCGGGATTTTAATATGTGAAAAAGTCATTAAACATATTTCAGATAGTGATGATATCAGCGATGAACTTAAAGAAGATATTATAAAAGAATATAAAGAGCGTTCGTCGCGTAGAAAAGGGCGGCTGGAAAAAGTTTCTGAAGATTTCCCTGAATTTTATTTGCGATTTGAAACACGACTTTTTGCTAAAGTGGCTTTAGTAACAGCGGATTTCTTTACAGAAGAAGCACATAATAATGGCGAAATTGGTTCAAAGGTTTATACAAATATAGAACGGCGAATACATGAAGCAATAAATAACTTACAACCCATTTCTGATCCTGCGCCAAAATTAAAGCCACATGATTTAATCGGAACGGTGCCGTTATTAAACGGTTTACCAAATGACTTGCTCGAACGATTATCACAACAGGCTAAAGCAATGACCTTCTTGCCTGGCGATAAAATAATTGGCGAAGGTGAAAAAGGCGATTCGCTTTATATTATTACACATGGTCAGGTTTCTATTTATAAAGATGCTCACGAGAACGAGCCCATTGCTGAATTGCGAGACGGTGATTTTGTTGGTGAGATGGCATTACTCGAAGATCAAGTCAGAACAGCAAATGTTAAAGCTTTAAAACCAACAACATTACTGAGATTAACTCGAAAAGACGTTTTATCAATGGCCGAAAACGAAC
>JBELBG010000011.1:0-14028 GCA_042095435.1 Thiotrichaceae bacterium
CTGTACGATGATGTTCTGCTTTTCTGATTCGATATATCGCCGGGTCACGCATGTTCATATTCGGCGCAGCCATATCAATCTTTGCGCGCAATAAACATTCTCCTTCTGCAAACTCACCGGCGCGCATACGTTCAAATAAATCGAGATTTTCTTCAACACTACGATCACGATACGGACTTGGCTTACCCGGTTCTTTTAAAGTACCGCGATATTCACGAATTTCGTCTGCTGATAAATGATCAACATAAGCTTTGCCATCACGAATTAATTGTTGAGCAAACTCATATAATTTTTCAAAATAATTTGAAGCAAAAAAAAGTCTGTCTTTCCAATCGAAACCTAACCAACGAACATCGTTTTCAATTGCGTCTGTATACTCAACATCCTCTTTCTCTGGGTTGGTATCATCAAAGCGAAGATTACAAATACCGCCATCATAACCTTCTGCCAAACCAAAGTTTAAACAAATCTATTTTGCATGACCTATGTGGAGATATCCATTCGGCTCGGGTGGGAAACGTGTATGAACACGACCATCATTTTTATTATTCTTTAAATCATCATTAATGATGTTACGAATAAAATTGCTCGGTTCCTGGGTTGAGTTATCAGACATGAACTATCCTAAAGTATTACAGATTATTTATTATTAATTTCGAGTTATTACGTTTTAATGAGTACCGCGTGCTGTATGAGGCAAGTTACCTTCCAATCCCATCGCCCGTTTCATAATGGCATGCTTTGCTAATGGAAAACTATCTACCATATCAAGACCAAAATTCCGCAGCCATTGTACAGATTGCATTTCATTTTCAAAGAGCTGTTTAAAGCCGCCCATTAAATACATAACACTGTGATTTTCACCTTTGCGCCAGCGCTCATAGCGGCGTAATACCTGTAAACGCCCCGGATCCCTCCCTTTTTCAACAGTATTAATCAATTCTTCTGCCAAAGTAGCCGCATCCAACAAACCAAGGTTCGCACCTAAGCCTGCCAGGGGATGAACAGTGTGAGCACTATCACCGATCAGCGCCAGTCTCGGTTGGACATATTGTTCGGCTTGCGCACGACTTAAAGGAAAGACAATCCTCTCCGAACTTCCTTTTATTTCTCCCAGTTCATGTGCAAACGCTTCTCCTAACTCAAAATGAAATGCGGCTTTGTCCATTTCTTTTAAACGTTGAGCATGATCAGGACTGGTTGACCAGACTATAGCTGATTGAGACTTATCAACCATCGGCAAGAATGCTAATGGTCCACGCTTTAAAAATCGTTGCCGTGCAATTTCTGCATGAGGATACTCTGTCGTAACAACACAAGCTAAAGCAGACTGATTATAACCATGCTTGTGATAATGAATATTTGCCAACGATCTTATTTTTGAATTACCTCCATCTGCCGCTACAACAAGTTTTGATCGAAACTGCAATCCATTTTCAGTTTGTAACAAAATATGATCAGCTTCTGTTTTTAGAAAAGCTGGACATTCAGACCAGATACAACGCACATTCTCCATATCCAGTAACTTTTCCTGCAAAGCATCAACAATAACCTGATGGGAAATGATGTAACCCATTGTTGGCTGACAAAGTTCAGCACTGTCAAAATTAATCTCACCAATACCTTGCTCATCCCAGACATGCATCTTGCGAAAACAGGCAATATTGCTTTCATCTATTCTGCGCCATGCGCCTGCTTTTTTTAGTATTTGTTCAGAAGCACGCGTTATCGCGAAAACACGCGCATCAACTTTTTTTAATGAATTAAGCTGCCGAACACTGGCATCGAGTAAAACAACTTTAACACCTGCCTGTCCTAATAAGGCAGCAAAGGCACCACCTATTATACCGCCACCAACAACAACGACATCCGCATCAAAATTTTCTGAAGAGCCTGACATCGCTATTGACCTCTAACCAGCCGCGGTTGTACTCCTGCCAAACCCATTGTCGTTTGCATAAACGATTTTTTTAATTCAGGTATAACATCGAGTAATAACATTGCAGTATTTCTGGCAGAGCTTAATACTGGATATTCATTATAAAAAATACCAGCCAAGTTATTGGAAAGCCGCATAATACGTTTTTGGTCTTTTTGCCGAAGTACAATATAGTCTTCAAGGATAATGATATCACTAATATCATAGCCTTTCTTTAAACCAGTAAATATACACTCTGCTAAACCAGCGACATCACGTAAACCTAAATTAAAACCTTGTGCGGCATTTGGATGAATACTGTGTGCGGCGTTACCTAATAAAACCAGCTGTTGTTGATATTGCTCCAATGCTTCTATATAAAACAAAGGATAGGAACGGCGTTGGCCCACTTGTTCAATATGACCAAGACGGCGACCAAATTCATTTTCAACTTCTTTTATAAACAATTCGTCCGACATAGCTAAATAATGTTCAGCATCATTTTTATTAACAGTAAAAACAAGCACTGAACGATTTTTATCTATCGGTAATAAAGCAACTGGCCCGTGTGGTGTAAAACGTTCAAACGCCGTTGCATTGTTCGGTTTTTGCGTTGTGACGTTCGCGACAATGGCTGTCTGCTTAAAATCTTTTTCTTTCGTATTAATATCGGCTAAACGTCGAACCAGAGAACGGCTGCCATCTGCACCGACTAACAAACCGGCAGAGATTATTCTTGTTTCTCCTGATTCAGTAATTTCCAGTTCCATCATTTCATTATTTCTTTTGAAATGTTTTAGCTCTGCCGGACAAATAAGTTCGACATTTTCAAAACTGGCCATTTGCTTATGCAAAGCCTGCCCAAGCGCACGCGCAACAACAATATCACCCAGTTCATTTTGACCAACTTCATCAGCACTCAGGTGTGTAAAACCAAAACGGCCTTGTTCAGAGACATGTATTTTTTTTATGGGTGTTGCATAAGCCTGGACCTGTTGCCATACATCAATCTGTTCAAGTATGCGTTTGGAAGAAGCTGATAAAGTTAACCCTCTATCATCATGACTCGATTGTTGATCATTACTTAAAGTAACAGACTCAATAATGGCAATGCGCAAATTAGAAGTCGCCATTGATGATGACAGCGCACAGGCAAGACTTGCGCCGACCATACCGGCACCCACGATTACAACATCATAATCAGGCGACATGCATTAATGCCTCTATTTCATCCGCACTCTTTGGTACATCTTTCGTCAATACTTCATAACCTTCCTTGGTCACCAGAACATCATCTTCAATTCTGATTCCAATGTTCCACCATTTTTTTACCAAGCCTTTTGCTCCAGCAGGCATATAAAGCCCAGGCTCAATGGTTAGCACCATCCCCGGTTCAAGCATGCGCCATTCATTATCAACTTTATAATCACCAACATCGTGTACATCCATGCCAATCCAGTGACCGGTACGGTGCATATAGTATTTGGTATAAACATGATCCTTAATTAACTCATCAACATCGCCTTTTAATATACCTAGCTCCACCATACCTTCAGTTAAAACCCTGACGGCAGCATCATGAGGATCATTCCAATGATTACCAGGCTGAACCTGTTCTATCGCTGCTATTTGTGCTTTTAATACCAGATCATAGGCTTGTCGTTGTGCTTTGGAGAATTTACCATTTGCCGGAAAGGTACGGGTAATGTCGCTGGCATATCCATGATATTCCGCTCCGGCATCAATTAATAATAAATCACCATCGGCAATTTCATCCTGGTTCTCGGTGTAATGCAAAATACAACCGTTCTCCCCTGAACCGACAATGGAAGGATATGCCGCAGCACGCGAACCATTTAACATAAACTCATGCACTAACTCGGCTTCAAGTTGATACTCATGCATTCCGGGCTTGCAATAGGAAATAACACGTTTGTGTGCTGCCGCTGAAATTTTTGCTGCTTTTTTCATTAATTTTATTTCATGACGACTTTTATATAGCCGCATATCATGAAGAAAATGGTTCAGGGAAATAAATTCATCCGGCGCTACAACACCTGTGCGCGCTTTGTCCCTTATCTGATTAACCCAGCCGAGTACTCTTTGGTCAAAATTCTGATCATTACCCATATTATAAAAAACACGTTCATGGCCTTCGATTAAACCGGGCAGGATGTCATCCATGTCCTCTATAGGAAACGCATCATCAGCACCGTAGATTTTTAATGCGCCTTCAAGCCCGACACGACGCCCATGCCAGGTTTCCATTTCAATGTCTTTATCACGACAAAATAAAATAAACTCGCCGTCTGCCCGATCAGGAATGAGTACCGCCACCGCTTCCGGTTCGGGATAGCTTGTTAAATAGAAAAAGTCGCTGTCCGGGCGAAAAGGAAATTCAACATCCCGATTGCGAATATACACCGATGCCGTCGGAAGAATGGCTATACTATCTGAGCCAATCATATCCATGAGCTTCTTACGTCGCGCCTGACATTCTTTTTTATTTATCAATGTAAAACCTCGGGTCTTTCATCACTATTAATATCAATCTGGTGCCATTCTTGATGCAGCACGATTGTACCTACACGGATATATTCAATTATTTCAAATAACGACGCTTCTTCTTCTTCGCTTCCATCCATCTCTGTTTCCATTTTCGAAATGGAGACAACGTCTCTAACGAACTCATCGCAATCCGGGTTGAGTTTCTCTTTTTGCGGCATGCCTCCCATTCCCAGGCCGCTAACAAAGCCTGCACACCATTCCGCCAAGGCGCTTGCTCGCTCACTAATTGCAACTGTATCTTCCGGCAAGAGTAAATCGAATGAAATATCTTCTGACAAAATCTCAATTTTGACCTGATCTGCCAATTTTTGCAGAATCATTAAACAATCATCGACAAGTACTGATTCATCTATACCTGCCAACAAGTGTTCTTGCCAGGATTCCGTCGCAAGACTGTTACTGGAGCAAAATTGACCGCATAAAAAGCCATGACATTCAGACGCACGCATACCGGCATGCACAGAACCTAATTCTGCATTAATTTCATCGTAATCAATTTCCATACTAATTCTCTATTCGGGATTCTACTAACTCATTGTTTTTGGACACAATAATAACAGGAAGTGACACTTAGCATGTTCTATTTGTGATCACCTGTTGACCAGTGTATTCAGGCACTTTATATTGATGATTGTATGATAAATCAACAACAAAGCTGATTCATACTGTAACCAGCATCAGGAAACAATCATGAGCGATAATAATAACGAAAATACGGATCTAGGGGCACTTGAATCTCGGGTAGATGAGCTGATCAGTACAGTAAACCAACTGAAAAGTGAAAACTCTGCATTAAGAAACCAACAGGAAAGTCTGGTTAGCGAACGGGCTATTCTCATCGAAAAAACCGAGCAGGCCAGAACCCGGGTTGAATCTATGATTTCTCGTCTACGAGCCATGGAAACACGTGCATGAGCAAGAACACTTCGCCGATAAAAGTCACCATCCTTGAAAAAGAATATTTGATTGCCTGCGAAGAAAGCGAAAAAGAATCGCTACGTAATTCTGCAGATTTTCTCAGTCAAAAAATGAACGAGATGAAAAGAGATGGTGGCGTAATTGGTTCTGAACGAATCGCTGTTATGACAGCACTTAATATCGCAAATGAATTACTCGCTTACAAAAAAGAAAATCAGGACTATAATTCAACTATAGACAATACTCTTAAGCGTTTACAAAACAAGATTAATGATGCTTTGGTGAGAGATACACAAATGGATATTGTAGATGATATGGATATAGATCAAACCGTCTCACAAAGTAGTTAAACATAGAATTGAGCTTGGGTATCTTCTGTAATGAACGTTATCTACTCGTGGTAACTTGAGCCGATAAGATATATCGCAGGGAGTCTGAAAATAGTGTTGTTGTGCATGTCTGTCCACGCAGAAAGCCTGAAACGCTATCGAGGGCACCCACTTGAACCTCCGGTTCAAGTTCAATGTTTGAGACGGCATTACGGTTGATACCCCTTATCCCTATTTTGGCTCTTTTTATACAAAACTCTTTTTAACTTTGGTTTCGCTGATGATGAAAACTTAACCAGACATTTACATTTCAAAAATCACATCCTATATTTAATCACTCAATAGCTAAAAATTAGACAGGTAACGCGAATGGCAAGTGGTTGGGCTCCAGAAGGGGCCGTGCAGGAACAAATTGACGCAAGCATTAAAGATGCGATTAAACAGGCGCGTAGTGAAATGCCCGCAGGCGAAAGCCTGACACATTGCGAGGAATGCGAAGAAACCATTCCTGAAGCACGCCGTGTTGCCATTCCCGGAGTTCGTTTTTGTGTGAACTGCCAGCAAGAGCATGATAAAGACAAGGCGTTTTTCTCTGGCTACAATCGTCGAGGCAGTAAAGACAGCCAGATCAGATAAGGATTTTCGTGATTTTTAGTCAAATTCTCATCATAGTTTTTTTTAACCATGCTGATAGATATTTTTAATCGATCTTTACGCTCCTATTCTGTAGATAAATTCAGGTTTTCTGCGATAATGCGCCTACTTTTAACAGGTCCGTAGAATAGAGATGAAGTGAGTATTGCTCTGTTTTCTGGAAACTATCCATAATAATTTCACAAAGGAGATTTAACCATGTCTGTATTAGTAGGTCGCGAGGCACCAGATTTTACCGCTCCAGCTGTATTGGCTGACGGTACTATTGTTGATGAATTTAATCTTAAAACAGAGATTAAAGGTAAAAATGCAGTAATTTTCTTTTACCCATTGGACTTCACCTTTGTTTGTCCATCTGAATTAATCGCTTTCAGCAAACGCATCAGCGAATTCGAATCTCGCAATACTCAAGTCATAGGCGTTTCAATTGATTCACATTTCACTCATAACGCATGGCGTAATACAGCAGTCAACGACGGCGGTATTGGCGCAGTTGGCTACCCTCTTATTGCAGATATGACCCATGGTATTTGTCAGGCTTATGATGTTGAAACTCCGGACGGCGCGGTTGCTTTCCGTGGTTCATTCTTGATCGATACCAACGGTGTTGTTCGTCATCAAGTAGTAAACGATCTTCCTTTAGGCCGTAATGTTGATGAAATGATTCGTATGGTTGATGCTTTATTATTTCACGAAGAGCACGGTGAAGTTTGTCCTGCTGGTTGGAACAAAGGTGATGCTGGTATGCAAGCAAACCCTGATGGTGTTGCTGCTTATCTTTCAGAAAACGAAGATAAACTGTAAGACATTTTCTAAGCTTTAGTTAAAAAACCCGGATGAGAAATCATCCGGGTTTTTCGCTTATAGGGATATAAGCGGCAGACAGCGCCTGGAGCGTGCTGTCGAAATAATTTAAATCCTTTCTATTTTTCAATTCCTATTTAGGATCTAAATCCAACAATACCTTACGTATTGCTTTAACAACTGTTTCCTCTGCCTCAGTACCTCGCAACGTATCCGGCAATTCAACTTGAACACCTTCATTTGTTAAGCCACGGTTACAAATATTATTCGGATGCTTACCCGGATATTTATGACCTTCCGAAACCGCTGAAATACCATCGCGTTTAAATGCTGTTACAAATTCATCCTTTAATGATTCATCTAGACCACCAAGATAGACAGTCTCATCTTTTCCATTACAACCATGAATAGTAACAACAATAGACATTGTTGAAATAAAAGACAAACATTCAGGTTCATCAAAAAGATGACTACTTAAATGTAGTGTCTCATTGTTATCACGTTGTTTTAAACCTTCGAAAAGATAAAGGTTGAAATTACTACCGGCTATTTTTTCGGCAATCTCTGATGTGCCCCTTTCTATGCCGCCACCATGTGGTGCTACTATTGCGACATCCGATCCTGAACTTAGTGAGATGGAAATATCATAATCTTCCCCTCGAGAATGTGAAGCGGCAAGATCAACAAAACCAGAATATGTATTTGCATCTCGCAAAACAGAAAAACTCAATTAATTTAAAGCCAGCTTTTGTATTTCTTCGTATTGAATAGTGACTTTTAAATTATCACCTTTTTTATCACGCATATTTGACACGCCATCAAACTTCACAAGCTTAGGCATTGCTTTATCATAAAAAAGTTTTGTTGTTCCAGCAAAAGCTCGAATAATAAAACTGTTTGGTTCGATGTTTATAATCCGCAATGTTCTGTTGTGTTCAGTCACAACGTCGTCCTGATAAATTCTAAACTTAACAAAGTCCATCATGCTGGGAATTAAAAATTCGCGAACAAACATCTCTCCTTCTATAAGATCTTCCCAGTGATTAATTATAAAGTTATCAAATCCGGCATCACTTATCCCGTCTTCAGGATAGTTTATTAACGCTTCCTTTTTTTTATCGGATTGCAATTTACTAAATACAACTTCATATTTGCTTTTTACAAATCGCGTCATTTCAATATGACCGGTCATTTCATTTTGTAAACTAAACTCCGGCATATATTTATTCTTTGTAAAATCCACTGATTTTTGCGCAAATATATTATCTGAAGCATCTTTATAAATGACTTTTGATTTATGAACAGTTTCGTCTGAATATTGCTCATAGTGATTTTCAGTATAAATTAACTCTTTAGTATTTTGGTCAAATGCATAGCCAATACGTGTTGGAAACTCATTAGCATAGATAGACACTGAGCATAGAGTTAGTGATAAAAACAGTATTAATTTATGTGGCATATTTTGTCGCAACCCTCTCTTTACCAAGCCAAAATGCAATAACATTTCCTTCTGCATCATAAGCTGCTTTTAGCAAATACAGGCATGATATAACATTACCTAAAGTCATAATTAATATAATCCATAGAAACCTGGACTTTATACTTTGCTCGCGCCAGAAGACCCATGATGAAAACAATATAAGTCCAATATAGATATCAACTAAAGAAACTATGCCCCATGGCATGCTTGTTAAAACGGATCCTTCTTTAAAGAACTCGCCGTAAACAACAGCATAACAAATGAACGATGACATAATGAAGAAACCTAAATAGCCTAATGTCTTCGGAACTAAAAGGTAGTTATATTTTTTTATTAATGTTTGCATCGTCTCTTAACACGCTTTTCCGGGAGGCATTGGGAAAAACATACTCGTTGTTTTTTGGTATTCACGGTAGGCATCTCCACGGCTCCTGATTGATTGTTGTTCGGTGTAAGGCACGCCTGTAATACGTGTAATAAAAACATAGACAACAACCAGGCCTAACCAAGTTAACCACCAGTAGTCACTGCCATAACCTATTAGAACAAACGCCCACCATTGCAGCCATTCAAAAAAATAGTTTGGGTGGCGTGAATATCGCCATAAA
Source organism: Thiotrichaceae bacterium (assembly GCA_042095435.1). Taxonomy (GTDB): domain Bacteria; phylum Pseudomonadota; class Gammaproteobacteria; order Eutrophobiales; family Eutrophobiaceae; genus UBA7359. Next base: position 9,280 of record JBELBG010000011.1, read on the forward strand.
CCTAAATTACAAACCATCCCTTTATTGACAATATTCATTCTGAATTTATGCAATTGTCTGTCACTTATAGTTTCACCTGCCATCGCAATCAGCCAGATAACAATGCCTGTTATATCTAACAACTCTAAACCCGTAGAGTCATTTCTTGATGCTGCCCAAAATGGTAATGCGAATAATATTGTCCAGGTTGCCTGCATCTGAAAAAAAACAAACATGACAAGATGAGCACGATTGCCACAATATTCTCTTAAGTATCGATAACGGCCATCTTCAACTTCATTCATGACACGCTGATAGAGAAAAGCACCAAGCCTAAACCCCCAGAATAAAGCAAAAGCAATGATTAAATACTGCCGAATTCCATTTTCAATGTCATCCGCAAGTATTAACCAGACACCAACAAGCGGCGTTAGAAAAGACCATGCAACATCTACAGTGCCGGCATTTTCAGTCTTGTATTGAATAGCCCATAACACCAGCATAATAATGGCACTTACTGCCCAAGCAGAAAAAAATATTGATAACAAACTCATACTATTTACTCCGCACCATTAGGGATAATTTGTTGTTTTATTTTTTTGGTTTCCAAAAACCAATTGTTTAACCAAAATATGAATGGCATAGCAAAAAACCACATTAAGCAGATAGCAATTAGCGATACGTAGCCATGTAAGATAATTGCTCCGATTCTTTCGCCGGTAAAATAACTTAATGGGCCTGCTACAGCAGCAAATAGTGCAGCAAGAAAATAACGACCATTCATCCAGAATAGTGAAAAGTTAACCGTCGCTGTGAGGTTAATCCATAAGGCAACCATCCATAATGGGACAGGCGTACCAAACATGGTTTGTTCAGGATAAGAAACTAATTGGCTCATTACTAAACCCAACTCAAGTAACCAACCTAATACTGCAACGATAACTAATAACATCATTTCATTTTTCGGTTCTTTACAAACGATGGATAAATGGTATGTCATCCATAACGCTGTAAAGATAATACCTATATGGGGTTTGCCATAAGCTGCTGAAAATAGTGTAAGCAGCCACGCTGTTTGAAATAAAATAAAGTTAATAACTTTCATCGCTATATAACTTAGATTGCTTCTGTTCCATAGGCAGGTTTATTCATCAACATTTGAACAACGCCTGTATAACGTTCTTTAAATCCAGCTTCACAATAACAAAAGTAATACTCCCAAAGTCGTATGAAGTCATCGTCATAGCCGTGTTGCTTAATTTTATCTTCGTTAGACATAAAGTTAATTAACCAGGCGCGTAGCGTTTTTGAATAATGCAAACCAATGTCTTCAATATGATTGACGCGAAGATTCGAAGCGTTGCTTACCGCATTGACCATCGCTGTAAGTGAAGGCACACAACTTCCAGGAAAAATAAATTGCTGTATAAAATCAGAACTTTTTAGGTATTGTTTATAACGTTGACCTGGCATCGTAATCGCCTGTATCAACATCTGGCCATCCTCTTTTAATAACCGAGAGCAGGTCGAGAAGTATTCTGGCAGAAACTCATCGCCAACAGCCTCTATCATTTCAATTGAGACTAGTTTGTCAAACTTACCATCAAGATCACGGTAATCACATAATTTAATATCAATACGATCTTCAAGTCCTTGTTCTTGAATTCGCTGTTTGGCAAGGGTGTATTGTTCTTTTGAGATGGTTATAGTTGTAACATGGCTGCCATAATGTTTTGCAGCATGGATGGCGAAACTACCCCAGCCACTACCAATCTCAATCAACTTATGTTCTGGCTTCAGATCAAGCTTTCGACAAATTCGATCAAGCTTTTCAAACGATGCCTCTTCTAATGTTGAATTTTCATTTAAATAGATACCCGAAGAGTATGTCATGCTTGGATCAAGGAATAATTCGAACATATCATTACCTAAATCGTAATGGGCATGTATGTTTTTCTGACTACCATCCCGGGTATTGCTTCTTGCTCTATGTCGTCTTTTTAACCACCAGTTACCTATAGAAGCGAAACCCGATTCAAGCTCATCTGTATTACCAATGTTTTTGACCATTAATTGGAACAAACCTGTCAGATTATCGCAAGACCAGTAACCATCTCGATATGCACTCGCAACACCATTACTGCCAGCAATCAACAGATCCAGATAAAACCGCATGTCATGTATTGTTAAAGTTACATCGACTTTTTGCTTTTTATCAGTTTGCCAGCTACCTAAAGAATCGCTGACGGCAATACAACCTGTTTCGAGGCTCTGTAGTTTTTTATGGAGTAGCTTTCTTGATAATAAAATCAGTGGATTTGATACCGTTTCGTCTTTTATACCGGTTTGATTTATCGTAGTCGTTCTCATGAATTTGTCTCTTGTACCAAATGTTTAGGATGTGAAATGAAAGGTGTTTTTTTCTTCCAAAGTTTAAATGCCTGCCAATAAATTGCTGAGATAACTTTTAATGTCATAAATGGATACATAAATAGCACTCTTGATAAATTAAAATGTGTAATCGGAGACTTAATCAACCTCATAGTGGCGTTAAATACTTTGTCTCCATTTTCAAAGCTGTTCATATTTACATTTAACTTTTCTTCAGGTTGAGAAAGCAGCCATTCATATGACTGATCCATATCCATAAAAGGCGAAACGTGAAATTCTTTTTTAAAATTAAATGGAATAGACGCTTTATTACTGTGCTTATTTCTATAGTCCATTACATAGCAATGCGTTTCTCCCCACGGCGTGTTATGTACTTCTGAAACGATAAAGTCGAGTTTGGTATCGGCCTCGTTCCAACAGTAATAAAAACTCACAGGGTTCATGCAATAACCAAAATATCGTAAATGAGTTAGTAGTCGAATCGGACCTTTATAATCTATGCCTGTATCGTTTTTAATTATTGTCCTGACTGACTCATCAAGCGGTACTGAGCTTTCACCAACGTGATCCTTTCTTCGGAACCAGGCTAAAGTCGGCAACTTACTAGACCAAAACAAATAAGGTTTAAATAATTGTGGTAACTCAGACAAGTCGATATACATCATATAAAGCTTGTATCGAAAATAATGTCTATGCGGAGCAAATCGACAGTGCGACACTTGTCCTTCATAGATACAACTGTTCATGCTGCAAGCTCCTGATCATATGCCTGACCAACATTGATAGCGCTACGAACACCATCTTCATGAAATCCATACCCCCAATAGGCACCACAGTAAGATATACCACGACGTCTTATCATTTTTTGATGCTGAGACTGAACTGCATCTCTACCAGGGTGAAAGACAGGGTGATGATAATTTATCTTTTTTATTATGGTTGTTGGATTAATATATTGAGACTGGTTTAGTGAGACATTATATGTAACATCACTGTCAATCCCTTGAAGCATATTCATATTGTATGTCACAGCGACGTGAGTATTTTCTTCGCTCGGTATACGATAATTCCAGCTTGCCCAGGTTCTTTTCTTTTTCGGTAATACACTTGTATCTGTATGCAATATGGCCTCATTGTCCTGATATTCAAACATTTCTAAAAATTGTTTTTCTTCCGCGTCAGGTTCCTTAACTAATTGGAGGCTTGTATCAGCATGTGTAGCAAGAATAACCTCGTCAAAAGATTCACTGTTTCCATTGACAAAATAGATCTCTACTTTGTTATTTTTTCTTACTACATTTGTTACTGCACAATTTAAATGAATTTTTTCTGAATACCATTGAGTTAAAGGTGCGATGTATTGGGAAGAACCACCAACAACTGTCTTCCATTGTGGGCGATCGTTAACCTGTAACATACAGTGATTATCAAGAAACTCTAATACAAACTTAATGGGAAACTGACGAAACTTTTCTGCTGGACACGACCATAATGATGCGCCTAATGGTACAAGATAATATTCTATAAAATATTTTGAGTATTCATTTGTCTCTGCAAATTCTGAAACAGTTATTGTGTCTACAATATTACTTTTTAGGACAACAGGCGCATGTTTATGAAAACGCATAATATCTTTTAACATCCTTAAAAATGTAGGATTAAGGATATTACTGCGCTGACTAAAGATGCGATTTAAATCCGTACCATTGAACTCCAGGCCATTCTTTTCAGAATGGACACTGAAACTCATGTCCGAATCACGGCTTTTAACACCAAGCTCATCGAATAGTTCGCATAAGTTAGGGTAATTTAATTCATTAAAAACAATGAAACCGGTATCTACAGGGATTGTCTTTTCCCGTTCTTTAACCTGAATCGTATTAGTATGACCACCGATATAATTATTTGCCTCAAAGACATGCACATCGTGATGACGATTTAATAAATAGGCAGACGTTAAACCAGATATCCCTGTGCCAACAATCGCTACTTTCATGATCGTCTTCCTTCTTCAAGGATACTTACTGGTACGGGTTTAAAGTCTTTAACCAGGCCAAACACGGCCATAATGCTCAATAACACATAACTGATATCAAGTTCACCGCGATAAAAACCTTGTTTCGTCGCAGTCGGATAACGATGGTGATTGTTGTGCCAACCCTCACCGAGTGTGAGCAATGCCAACCAGACATTATTTCGACTATCGTCCGACGTATTGAAGCGCCTCTTACCATATAAGTGGGCTAAAGAATTAATAGTATAAGTCGCGTGATATAGAAGTACTGTTGAAATAAACCCACCCCAGACGAGCAATTGCATTCCGCTAGTTGATAGGGCTGGAAAATACTTGCTATCTTGGAGTGTGCAAGACACAGGCTC
>JBELBG010000012.1:0-13619 GCA_042095435.1 Thiotrichaceae bacterium
CAGATACTCAACGTTGATGGCGGCAGAATTTTATACTAAATACCCTTTAAAATTTGGGAAACTCGCCGTCTATAAACCATTGCTTATTCGGTTCGTTATACCACCAGTTTTGTTCCAGTTTTAAGGTTTTAACACTGCCTTCATCTTTCAGATAATACTTAACAATAATTATTACATTCGCTTCACTTTCCTCTGTATTGATGGTTTTCTGCACCTCCTGAATTCCTGTCACACTGACTTCTTGTAAACGTTCTATGTCAGCAGGAGGTTGTGTGCCATTAGGCGACACATAATAGGAGTAAAGCGTTTCATGTTGTGCCCAACGCAAAGCAATCTTGTAACTGGTTAGCGCCGTATCAAAACTGTTCGTTCTTTTTTGCGTTGTATAAGCATTACATGCGGTTAATATGCTCAATATAAGAACACAAAAGATTTTAAGCGCTGCATTAAAATACATATTGTCAGGCTCCGGTGTGTATAGATTCTATTATCACAGCCTTAATGATAATTTCCAATAAGAAAGTCTTTTATAACTGAATTTGTTTCAATCCCGAGAAAATAATATCGGCATAAAGATGATTAGCACCAAGAGATAAATGCAATTTATCACTTGCAACAAAGTCATCGATATCAACATTACGCAAAGTCATTTGTAATGGGATATCGATTAATTCTGCTTTTAATTCATTTGCTATCTGCCGGATCGCATTATCGTAAGGCTGCATATTCTCATTATAGGTTTTTCCATTACCTTGATTACCACCTACTTCTGCTATCGTATGGTTCAGTATAAAAACGGGTACACTATTATTTTCTTTAGCTATGCGATGAAATTCTTTTAAGTTCTTTTCAAACTCTGCCAGACCAACACGCGGCACAATAGAAAAGTCTTTGACATTCGCATCATTAAAACCAAACTGAATTAACAATACACCCGGCAATAAAGGCATTACATCAGACCAGAAACGATCAAAACCCTGCGCACTGGTATTGCCGCCAATACCTCGATTGTGAATCTGAAATGTATCTGGTTTAGCTTCGTTTAGTTTATTTTGCAATAAACTCGTCCAGCGTGCATTAACGGGAAACTCTGCACCTTCAGTAATGGAGTCGCCAAAACAAATAATATTAATCATGTAGTAAAGATATTCGACACGTCTTTAATTTGTTGTTGCGGATCATCAAATTCCTGCCATAAGGCTTTAATTGATTTTTTTTTAACAGGATGAATTAACTTCGGAGCAATATCGTAAAGCGGTTTTAAAACAAACGCATATTCCACCACGTCGGCTCTTGGTAAATCATGTTCTTCACTAACCAAATCACCATATAGCAATAGATCAATATCCAGTGTTCGTGGACAGTAACTTGATTCGCCTTTTTTTCTGCCTGACTGGGTTTCGATTTCTTTTAACTGCATTTCAATTTCTTCGATTTCAAGATTTGTTTCAAAACCAACAACAAGGTTATAAAAATCATCGCCATCAAAACCGTAAGCTTCACTTTCATAGATTGGTGAGACTTGTAATTCACCGTAACAGGACTCAAGCCCATTTAAACCATGCCGAATGCTTGATTCCCGGTCGATATTACTGCCAATGCCAAGATAAACCTGCGTCACTTACATTATTCCTTGGTGCCACGCTCAATAATCACGCCCACATCCCTAACATTCCGCACCGCCCCTTTTTTATTCAGAGATAAACGTAACCAGGGAACGTTAAATTCTGTCATAATAATTTCAGCTATTTTTTCTGCCAGTGTTTCGACCAGTTCAAATTCGCTATCCCCAACATAACTTAGCAATCGTTTTGCAACTGCCTTGTAATTCAATGTATCGTCAATATTATCGCTATTTGCTGCTTTGCGAATATCTGTGCCCATTTCCAGATCAATAATAATCGTTTGTTTCATGCGACGTTCCCAGTCGTAAATTCCAATGATAGTGTCGATGCGAAGATCTCTGAGATAAATAATGTCCATAGTGCTTTTTATGTAAAGTTATTGTTGTTTATTTCATCTAGTATACCTGTTTGAAACGAAAACAACGTAAATATGAATTCTGTTTCAATTACTTCTAGGCTTATAATCCTCAACCAGTATGGAAACCATTAATATTACAAACATCGCTATAGCTTCTGGTCTGACAATTGTTGCTTATCTGCTCGGCTCTATTGCATCCGCTATATTAGTCTGCAAACTGTTTGGGCTGTCTGATCCCCGTGCAGGCGGCTCGGGTAATCCCGGCGCAACGAACGTTATGCGGTTACACGGTAAAAAAGCCGCCATTCTGACTTTGGCTGGCGATGTATTAAAGGGCGTAATACCAGTTTTATTCGCCAAAACCTTAAACAGTACAGAGCTTGTTATTGCCTTATGCGGACTAGCAGCATTCTTTGGACACTTATTCCCTGTTTTCTTTAATTTCAAAGGCGGCAAAGGTGTTGCCACGTTGATCGGCGTTTTGTTTGCAACACATTGGCTCTTAGGGTTCGCCTATATTGGAACCTGGGGAATAACGGCATTACTTTTCCGCTATTCCTCGCTATCTGCGCTTGTCGCAGCTATCCTGACTCCTGTTTATTCATGGCTGATTCTAGAAAATATTGGCTTTACACTCTGCCATGTAGCAATGGTCAGTATCTTAATCTGGCGCCATCGTTCTAATATAAAAAGCTTATTGTCAGGAACTGAAAGCAAGATTGGCCAGAAAAATTCTTAACCCTTTTACTAAGCATTATTTATCTCTACTTGATATTCAATATTCATCACAAACGAATTATTTTTTACAATTTAAGTTTGGTGGAGTTAATGCCTTAATCTACAAATACGTTATGAATGCGGATGGTACGACGACACTGGTAGTTATCAGTGTCGTGGTGGCTGCAGCTATTGGTTATGGTATTCATGAAGCAACAAATAATGACGATAATGATTATACCCCATCAAGTCCCAGCGGCTTCGGAGGCTAACTGATAGATAACACGATATTTAAGTGCCTGACACCCCTTTATTATCAATACATTAATGTTTTTTTAAATCGCGATAAAAGTTTTCATGCTTTCCATGATAGATGAGTGTTAACACAAGTTCACTATCCTGATACTCATAGGCAAGTAAGTTAAGCTGTGCATTATGTTTGTATTTGAAGACCTGAACACCTGCTAAATCACCCACCTTCATATCTCCTATAGACGGGTTGGAAATAATTTTCTTTACCGCTTTATCAAGTGCTGCTTTTTCCTGCTTGTTCATCTTTTTTACATGACGTTTGAATATCCCTGTTTGTTTTACAATCATCCAAAATGGTACTCCGACACATCATCACTCCGACTTTCCTCAATACCAATTAAAACACCTTTAATAAATGATAGCGGTAGCTCCGGATTTTCATCAGCAATCTTTCCAATAGAAGCCCAATATTCAATTTGTTTCGGCGCGCTCCGATGCTGCGCTTTGCCATTCGTGATCGCATCATTAACAAGTTTTTCTGATAATTTTATTGCTTTTGCCATTTGATAAGACCTTTAAATAAATAATAACAATTATATCCAAAAGGTTTCTTTTTGCAACCTTCAGTGAGTTTTCTATGCCTGTTCTTTGTAGCTAATACTTTTCCTTACTCTCAGACAAATTAAGTCAGGATAATTTATCCCTAGATAATTCATCCATAGGCCAACGCGGTTTCGCCTGAAAATTTAAGTCAGTAGTCTCCCCTGCTTTCAATCGTAAATAACCGGCATAAGCGATCATCGCACCATTATCGGTACAAAATACTGGGCGTGGAAAATAGACCTTACCACCGACTTCATCCAACAAACTGTATAAACCGCCACGTAATTGTTTGTTCGCGCTGACACCTCCGGCAACAACCAGTTCTTTCAAACCAGTTTCTTTAATAGCGCGACGACATTTAATAATAAAGGTATCAACAACAGCATCGACAAACGCTCGCGCAATATCGGCATGTGTTTGCTCGTCATCCGCTTCGTTGTTCACCGTATTTAAGGCAAACGTTTTTAAACCACTAAAACTAAAACCCAGTCCCGGCCGATCGGTCATTGGCCGAGGAAACTTAAATCGCTCGCTATTTCCTTTTTCCGCTAATGCAGAAATGGCTGGGCCTCCAGGATAAGGTAAGCCTAATAATTTAGCCGTCTTATCAAAGGCCTCGCCGGCGGCGTCATCAACCGATTCACCGAGAATTTTATAATGTCCCGGTTTGCTAACATGCACTAACTGCGTATGACCACCCGACACTAATAAAGCTAAAAACGGATATTCCGGTACGTCTTCTTCCAGCATCGGTGCTAGTAAATGCGCTTCCATATGATGTACCCCAATAGCTGGAATACCGAGCGAAAACGCCAAGCTACGTCCCATCGCCGTACCCACCAATAGTGCTCCCATTAAACCCGGCCCGGCCGTATAGGCAACGGCATCTAGCGCTGCTAATTCCGAATTCGCATCTTCCAGCGTTTTCTTGATTAATGGTATTAACCGACGTACATGGTCTCTGGAGGCCAATTCCGGCACGACACCACCGTATTCTTTATGTAAATCTATCTGACTATAAAGATTGTGCGCCGTTAAGCCCGCCTCAGAATCAAAAATGGCGATTCCTGTCTCGTCACACGAGGTTTCTATTCCCAATACCTGCATTTATCTCACTGTTTTCCTGATAATTGTTGTTATTTGCGTTGCAATTTGACCTATTCTCACTAAAATACCCGCCTTTTCTCAATACAAGTAAAGAAATTTTAGGAAACAAGTACTATGCCCTCAGTTAAGGTAAGAGACAACGAACCGTTTGATATTGCAATGCGTCGCTTCAAGCGTTCATGCGAAAAAGCAGGCACATTGGCTGACGTTCATCGTCGTGAGTTCTATGAAAAACCAACTCAAGTGCGTAAACGTAAAGCTGCTGCTGCTGTCAAACGTTCACAAAAGCAGGCGTCTAGAAACGTACTGCATCGTGTTCGTCCATTCTAAATCCCGTTTAGAGACATCATTCAGCCATGGCTGAAATCAAAAGCAGGATTAACGAAGACGTCAAAGCTGCCATGCGCAGCAAAGATAAAGAGCGCCTTGGTGCTCTTCGTTTGATCCAGGCCGCCTTCAAACAGAAGGAAGTCGACGAACGAATCGAGCTCAATGACGAGCAAACGCTCGCCATTCTCGACAAAATGGCCAAACAACATCGCGATTCAATTACTCAATTTGAAAAAGCAAACCGTAATGATCTGGTCGAAGTCGAGCAAAAAGAACTGGATATTATTGAAGAATACCTCCCCGCCCAGTTATCAGAAGATGAAATCAATACATTTATTGATGATGCGATTTCTAAAACAGGTGCCGATTCAATTAAAGATATGGGCAAAGTTATGGGCGTATTAAAAGGCCAGCTTCAAGGCCGCGCTGATATGGGGAAAGTCAGCGGTTTAATTAAAGCCCGTCTTAATTCCTAAAAAAATATCTTTTACGCTTAATACGGCGTTCCTTGTAAATTAGCCTTGGCAAGCATCTTCATGCTTGCTCACTCTTACAAAAAAATAGAATTTTTAAATTCTAAATGCTAACTGCCATAACTGCGGCTGTTTGAGTAAAACAGACAAATTAACTCTCTAACTTTAATTTCAAAAGAAAGCGTTAATTGAATTGCTTAAAAATGTTAGTTCCAATAAGTTAGAATACTCATGAAGGCTTAATCGAAAACTTACATATTTAAGATCCAAAGCGCTATGAGCAACGCCTCAAACAATAAAGTCAAAAAAATCTTCGATAAGATCGAAGAGAGTTTGTACGACTATTATGTCGCGCCTTATAGACGCTCGTTTGTTCGTGCAAAACGAGATGAAGAAGATTTATTCATGCTTCTTGTTTTCGCAGAAAGCCTAGGCGTCCCCAACCCTGCTGCCTTTTATACAATGGAACTGCTACCTATCGTTTATGATCAATTCCATGAATGGCATATGCGTATGGGGATGGAAAAATCTCCACTGGATCACGTAAGTTGCTGTTAGAACTCGCCAGAAAAAAAAAGATACTTTTCTTTGGTGGTAAAGGTGGAGTTGGCAAAACCACGGTGTCCTCCGCGGTAGCGCTTGCAAGAGCAGACGAAGGCGCAAAAGTGCTGCTCGTTTCAACTGATCCTGCACACAATTTGGGGCATCTGTTTGATCGCACTATTGGCTCAAAACCAGTTCGCATTAAAGCTGGGCTTGATGCACTAGAAGTCGACCCCTCTGAAACTGTAGATGAGCATTTAAATGAGGTACGCAATGCCTTGCATACACTAATGCCCGTCACTCAACACAGTGAAATTGATAAGCACATGACTCTGTCACGCGATGCCCCAGGCATGCATGAAGCAGCGATTTTGGAACGAATTGCTGATATCGTGGAGCAAGGCGTTGCCGATTACGATTTGATAGTGTTTGATACCGCTCCTTCCGGACACACTGCACGCTTAATGGTATTACCGGAAATGATGTCTGCCTGGACTGAAGGTCTAATAAAAAGAAGAGACAAAGCCGACCGCTTTGCTCAGTTTGTGAAACAACTTGGCTCTGATACCACTATGGAAGACAAAACCATAGGCGGCGGCCAATCGGAACAAACAAAAGAGAGCCGTATTCGGCAAATCTTGCTTCGACGTAAACACAAGTTCTCTCATCTGCGAGATCATCTTTCTGATACCAATGCAACATCTTTCGTCATCGTACTGGCGGCAGAACGATTACCCATACTGGAAACCATCGAACTCAATGAACAATTGGGCCGTGCTGGTATCGAAGTGGAATGTATGGTGGTCAATAAACGCGCTCCTCGCGGTATGGGGGAATTCCTGGATGGACGCCATAAACAGGAAGAACAACATCTAAAGCTGCTAGATCAGCGCCTGGGTAACATTCGTCGTCAGGATTTGTACCTCCAACATAAGGATGTTCTAGGCCTGGAAGGACTAAAGGCGCTCGCCTTATCTCTTTGATATTGTCAAAATGTAGACTTGACCTAAAGAGAAAGAATTCTGAATAATCTCGCTTCAATTCGAATTAATACACGATAACATTCGTATTTTAGAGAACAACAAAATACATATCCTAAAGACCAATAACTTTTCACATCTCGCGAGAAAAAACAATTCTCAAACCAACTATCGCCAATTTAACTGAGATTGAATTGTAAGTTCACTTTTATTGATAGCTGTATCAACAGCCTTTTATCTAAAGACAGATTAAACTCGATTAACCAATAAGATAATGAGAAACCTTTAGAAGTTAAATTACCTCCAACAATATAGACTTTTTCAATTTTTGCTTGAACTTGAGGATTATTTCTGACGATAGTAGCAAGGGCTGTAAGAGGTCCAAGAGCCATGAAAGTGAAACTTTCGCTTAACTTTTCAGCAAATCAATAGATGAATTTGGCAACTAATTGCAGTAGGATTCAAGACAAATGAAGGTTGAAAGAATAAAAAACACCATTTGGAACTGCCCTATAGGCTGGGTCAGGGCGTTGGCCATTTCTATACTGTTAACGACACCGTTAGCGATGGCTGATGATTCGTTAACAGATGAGGATATAAAGGCGGCGCAGCAGGTAATCGTCAGTCAGATATCCGCGTTTAAAGCCGATGATTATGAATCAGCTTACTTCTTTGCAGCACCTAATGTGAAGCAAAGCTTCCCTTCTGTCAGCGCATTTAAGGGGATGGTGAAGTCTGGTTACAAACCGCTTTATCAACATACATCCTTTCTGTTTGGCAAAGGCACATCTTCCAGCAGTGAGGTATATCAGGAAATTATCGTGAATGACGAATCAGGCCAGTTATGGCAGTTTATTTACACTCTTGGTAAGCAGCAAGATCAAACCTGGAAAATTACCAGCGTCGTGATGCGCCGCTATGAGGGCAAATCTGTTTAGAAATACCTGTCATTTATTCATCGTCTGGAAACACTAACAGATTAGTTATTACGAAAAAGACTCAAAACCTGTAATTATTTAAGCAGCGGAAGCTCGCTTTTCCTGCTCCTTTTCGCTATATACTATTTGCATATGCCCGGACTAATCCCACAACATTTTATTGATGATCTACTCGCTCGCACAGACATTGTCGATATTGTCGATACTTATGTGCCTCTAAAAAAAGCAGGCAAGAATCATCAAGCTTGCTGTCCTTTCCATGATGAGAAAACACCTTCTTTTACAGTAAGCCAGCAAAAACAGTTTTACCATTGCTTTGGTTGTGGTGCTAACGGCACCGCCATTAGCTTTTTAATGGAATATCTGCATATGGGATTTGTTGAAGCGATTGAAGATTTAGCCTCGCGCGCGGGTATGGAAATCCCACGCGATGCCGCACAAGCATCGCATTCAAATAACAAAACAACAGAACTATATGAGCTGATGGAGCTGGTTACCCAGTTTTACTGCAAACAATTGAGAAAACATACTGATGCAAACAAAGCGGTAGATTACCTGAAAGGTCGAGGTATCAGTGGTGAAATAGCAAAAGAATATGAATTAGGTTTTGCGCCACCCGGTTGGGACAATCTTTTAAAAGAACATGGCCGTTCCGATGACGCGTCTAAAAGACTCGCCAGTATCGGCGCTGTTATCGATAAAGAACAAGGAGGACATTACGATCGATTCCGTGAGCGCATTACCTTCCCGATTCGCGACCAACGTGGCAGAGCAATCGGCCTAGGTGGTCGTGTGTTAAATGATGAAAAGCCAAAATATCTTAATTCACCGGAAACACCGATATTCCATAAAGGACGAGAGCTCTATGGTTTGTATCAAGCCAGAAAAGTTTTAAAAGACGTTGATTGCCTGTTTGTCGTTGAAGGTTATATGGATGTCATAGCACTCGCACAGTTTGGTATTAGTAATGCTGTTGCAAGCCTCGGAACTGCTGCTACGCCGGAACATATCGAGAAGATGTTTCGAGTGACAGGCAAAATTGTATTTTGCTTTGATGGTGATGAAGCCGGAAAAAAAGCCGCCTGGCGCGCAATGGAAAACGCATTGTCGTTATTACGAGATGGCAAACAGGTTTATTTTATGTTCCTTCCTGACGGCGAAGACCCGGATACTTTCGTGCGCACTAACGGTAAAGAAGTTTTCCTTGATAATGGTCTGCGCATGCCACTTTCTGAGTTTTTATTTAGTTCAATAAGTAATCAGATTGATCTTCAAAGCCTCGAAGGTCGATCGGAAATGGTCAATAAAACGTTACCCTATTTAAGTAAGTTACCCTCCGATCCCTATAAGGATATCCTGATTCAGGAATTGGGAAAAATAACGCACTATGAAACCGAGTATATTGAGCAACGGTTAACTTCTTCATCTGTTCCTGATAGCAATATAAAAAAGAGAATCGTTAAACCTGTTAACGCTCAGGATAAAGGCCTTGAAAAAATCCGTTGGATAATCCGTTGTCTGTTACATCAACCTGCATTAGCGAAAGAACTGAACTCAACTGAAGCATTGGCAAAGTTTACTTCTCCCGGCATTATTTTTTTACATGAACTCATTGAATTTATCCGGAGCCGCCCCAATGTCACTTTGGCCGGTATTCTGGAGAATTGGCGTGACACAAAATTTGAGCAAAGATTACGTGCGCTTTCCACTGAGGAAGAAACGTTCGATGAAATTGGCGTCACATCTGAAACATTCCTTGATGCTATTCACGGTTTGATTGAGGCGAATGAAAAGGAGTTTGATAGTTTTAAAACTAAAACGAGTCCCTCGGACCTGACTGAAGAAGAGAAGTCCAGATACCGCGAAATGCAGAAGTCGACGCAATAATCAGTAGAAAAACGTATTGCCCAATGATTATTTAATATAAACGACCTAGCGGATATTGGACCTATGTGCTAAACTTGACCGTTTTAGTCCGGACAAATGTTTTTATATTAATCAAAGAGTTATATCACAGTTTCCCGAATATTTTACATAATTTTTAAAGCAATTTTCGAGCCAGTTTATCTATGGAACAAGCAGAACAACAAGAACCAGCATTAAAAGAAGACGACAAATCCTTATTGAAAGTACTCATTGCCCGAGGTAAGGAACAAGGTTTTCTGACTTATGCTGAAGTTAATGATCATCTTCCTAATGACATCGTCGAGCCGGAGCAGATCGAAGATATCGTTAACATGATTAATGATATGGGGATTACTGTACATGAATCTCCACCTGATCTTGAAGGACAAATCACGGACAACACCAATGCCCCTGATGAAGATGCGGCAGCAGAAGCGGCAGCAGCTTTGGCGAGTCTGGAGAATGAATTTGGCCGCACGACGGACCCCGTCAGAATGTATATGCGCGAAATGGGTACCGTTGATCTATTGACCCGTGAAGGCGAAATCAGAATTGCGAAACGAATTGAAGAAGGGCTTGGTCAGGTATTGAGCGCCTTATCAAGTTATCCTGGCACAATAAAAACATTACTTAATGCCTATAACATGATCCTGAACGAAGAAATGAAACTCAGTGATGCGATTGTCGGTTTTAATGATACTTCTCATTATCCTGATGAAGGTATTCAGGTTATTAACCCTACCCAGATTCAGGAGTCAGATAAAAACAATGATGACGACGACGATGATGAAGAAGAGGAAGTCGCGGCATTAACCGTTGAAGATGTTAGAGAGCATATTGAAAAACTCGAGAAGCTTCATACCAAATACGTTAAATCTGTTAAACGTTATGGTAAGGAAGACAACAAAACTAAAGTTCACGAAAAAGAACTTGCTGACTTTTTTCTTGAACTGAAACTAGCACCGAAATTTATTGCTTTATTAACAGATAACTTACGTGACTTGATTGACCGTATTCGTTTCACGGAACGTCGTGTAATGGAACTCTGTGTCAAAGAAGCGAAGATGCCTCGCAAAGAATTCATTGCCGATTTTCCAGGCAATGAAATAAACCATAAGTGGGTTAAAGGTATTCTTAAGAAGAAAGCCCCTTATGTAGAAAAGCTAAAAGAACAAGAAGAAGAAATTCTTAAGGTACAGGGTAAACTTGCTACCATCTTTGAAGATGCATTACTGGATATTTCTGAAATTAAGGAAATCAACAGAAGCATTTCTATCGGCGAAGCAAAAGCACGCCGTGCAAAAAAGGAAATGGTCGAAGCCAACCTGCGACTGGTTATTTCCATTGCAAAGAAATACACCAATCGCGGCTTACTGTTCCTTGATCTTATTCAGGAAGGCAATATCGGTTTGATGAAGGCCGTTGATAAATTTGAATACCGTCGCGGTTATAAATTTTCAACATATGCAACCTGGTGGATTCGTCAGGCAATTACCCGTTCTATTGCTGATCAGGCGCGTACGATTCGTATTCCCGTTCATATGATAGAAACGATTAATAAACTGAACCGTATTTCAAGACAGGTACTTCAAGAAATGGGTCGTGAACCTACGCCTGAAGAACTGGCAGAACGCATGGAAATGCCGGAAGAAAAAGTGCGTAAAGTACTTAAAATTGCAAAAGAACCTATCTCTATGGAGACACCGATTGGTGACGATGAAGATTCACACTTAGGCGATTTTATTGAAGATGCGAATATTCAGGCGCCGGGTGATTCAGCGGGCTTTGAAGGTTTACGCCGTACTACGCGTGATGCATTAGAAGGCTTAACACCTCGTGAAGCTAAAGTTTTAAGAATGCGTTTTGGTATTGATATGAATACCGACCATACACTTGAAGAAGTGGGTAAACAGTTTGATGTAACACGTGAGCGTATCCGTCAAATTGAAGCGAAAGCATTACGTAAGCTTAGACATCCTTCACGTTCGGACGAGCTTAAGACATTTCTTGATAACTAATTTATAATCTCAAGTTGTTTTGGGCCCGTAGCTCAGTTGGTTAGAGCATCCGACTCATAATCGGCAGGTCGAGTGTTCAAGTCACTCCGGGCCCACCATTTTTTTCAATAACTTAGCTAGTATTTACGCCAACAGAACCTAGGGTTTCTAGAATTGTTGGCAGTATATCAGTTTCAAATCTTCACACGAATGCAGTATCAAAAACTCATGGATCTCAGGCACTTTTAAAGACGCGGTCATTTTGTATTGTGGCGATTCGTGAGACACAGTTATGAACAATCAGGGACAAACCACTCTTATTTCTTGCACTAACTTGATCCTTTGGTGCGCTATAAGTAAACAATATTATCAATAAACGCTGTTTATTTTTTCTGTTAAAAACCTAATAAGCAACTGATAACTATAATAATATTTTCCTTTTAGCAAGGAATTGCTGCGATGGCATTTGCATTGCAATAAGCCCTCTATGGTATGCACTTTTGCATATCTGTAGTTTAACTGAGGGATTTATTTTTGAATTTGTTTAAACCATTCTGTATTACGAATAAGAAAACCGTACGCATCGCTTCTGTTCTATTGATTACCTTGCTACTTAATGGATGCGCGGCGATAGCCAGCATGCCGATACCGTTAAGAATCGCGAATAATATGCATACAGGTTATGCACTCTATAAGAATCTCGATAACAAACCAGAAAATGACAGCTGGTATATGGGCTATATAAAATCATTCTTCGGAAAAGATAAAGAAAAGCAAAGATCAATTGTATTCGAAGATGAAAATAGATCCTTGTCCTTCAAGAATAATCATTCATTAAATATTAATCTATGATCACACTGAGTATATAACCAGGGACAGACTACGGTTTTCATATAAGTTATAAGTTTTCTTCCAAAAGCTGTGATCTGTCCCCTTTGATTTCAATAATAATAAATAACAATTTATGGATGCAAAGACAGTATTTGAATCTCCACTACAAAGTTATCTAAATGAACTTTATTCATTACTTCAGGAAGACAGTGCTGGCGCATTGGCAGATTACATTCCTGAATTGGCAAAGGCAGATCCATCATGGTTTGGTATCGCCTTGGTTACTGTAGATGGGCAAATCTATCAGGTTGGTGATAGCCAACATAAATTCACCATACAATCCATCTCAAAACCTTTTACCTATGGTATGGCTATGGATATTCATGGCTCAGAAAAAGTTAAACATAAAGTTGGCGTAGAACCCTCAGGAGAGGCTTTTAATGAAATAAGCCTTGAAGAAGACTCCGGCAGGCCTTTTAACCCAATGATCAATGCTGGTGCTATAGCCACTACTGGGCTTATACAAGGCGATGAAATTAATGAACGATTTAAAAAAATAACGAAGTATTATAGCGATTTTGCAGCCTATAACCTTGGATTTGATGATGCAGTATATAAATCGGAATCTGCTACTGGTAATAGAAATCGTGCTATCGCTTATCTGCTTCGCAACTCAGATATATTAGAGAATGATACTGAAGAAACATTGGATGTTTATTTTCGCCAATGTTCAATACTAGTTAATTGCAGAGATTTGGCAGTAATGGGCGCGACGCTGGCTAATAATGGTATTAATCCCATCACCGGAGTCGTGTCGTTAAAATCTGCAAATGTTGAAAAAGTGCTCAGCATCATGAGTAGTTGCGGTATGTATGATTACGCAGGTGGCTGGATCTACGATGTAGGTATGCCAGCTAAAAGTGGTGTTGCAGGCGGCATTATGGCCGTACTTCCCGGACA
>JBELBG010000013.1:0-13101 GCA_042095435.1 Thiotrichaceae bacterium
TTCAGAAAATAAAAAAATCGGAAGACTCACTTCAATTGAAGCTTAAGAAAAACCCCGATATTTTGGCAGCAGTCAGTGCGTTAGAAAGTGCGCCTTTTTCAGTAGGCTTTGCAGCGGAAACAGAAAACCTTGAAACTAATGCGCAAACTAAATTACAGTCGAAAAAGCTGGATATGATCGCAGCAAATCAGGTAGGAGAAAGTCAGGGCTTTGATGTTGATACAAATGCGTTGACTATTTATTGGAAAACTGGGAAAAAACATTTTGAATCTGCGCCAAAATCACGTTTGGCGAGAAATTTAATCAGTCTTATAGCAAACCAATATAATGAAAAAAATACAAATAAAGCTCATTGATGAGCGCTTAGGTAAGGAATTTCCATTGCCTGAATATGCAACTGAGGGTTCTGCTGGCCTGGATTTGTGTGCATGTCTCGACAGCACATTAGTCCTTAAAGCAGGTGAAACAACATTAATACCTACGGGTTTTGCCATGCATATCGATGATAGTGCTTATGCTGCAATGTTATTACCGCGTTCCGGTCTGGGGCATAAACACGGTATCGTTCTTGGAAATTTGACCGGTTTAATCGATTCGGATTATCAGGGACAGGTTTTTGTCTCTTGTTGGAATAGAAGTGATGACTCTTTCACTATAAATCCGGGTGACAGGATTGCACAAATGGTTATTGTGCCAGTTGTACAAGCAAGTTTTGAATTTGTAGATACATTTACTGAGACAAATAGAGGTGCGGGCGGCTTTGGTCATACTGGCGTGTCTCAGGAGAAGGTATCTATTAGCACCGGGGGAAATGTGAATGGTTGATGGACCAGTTAGTAACAGACGTTTTAGTCGAAGAGCTGTTAGGCAGGCGATTACGATCTCTGTCATCGTGCTTGTTATCTTTGTCCTTGTTGGCGGAGGTTGGGCGCTATTTTCAAAAATATCGGCTGATGCTGCAAAAGCAGAAAATGAAGCTAAGGAAAAAATGGCGCGTGATATTGCAACGCATGTACAAAAAAATGTTACCGGGATAAAAGATAAACTTACAGCCTTGGCAAAAGATCAGGCAATAGTTTCGTTGTTTGTAGAAAACATAGATGTTGATGCGCTAAGTTTGGCAGCAGATGAAAAACAATCTTCATTTAATAATGCGTTAAAACTTCGTTTTCTGAAACCGGGATCCTATGAAGCAGATACTGCAGCCGTGCCGCCATTAAGCTATGCCTCAATCGAAATGCTAAACAAGGCGGAAACGTCAAGCCATGTTAACGCAGAAGCTCATTTATTTGGGACGCCAAATCAACATGTTGTTTTTATCGAACGGGTTGTTAACGACAGCTTTGAGATAGTTGGTTTAATTCATTTAAGTCTTGATGTTGAAGTCTTTAAGAGCTTTGCTGAAGGCTTGGTTATAAACGATGGTTATGCAGAATTAATCCAGCGTGGCGCTGGAAAAGAAATATCTTTAAATCGTTTTGGTAACAATGCTTTTAAGAATGGCGAAGCAACAACGGTCAGTGTTAATGATACGCGTTGGATTATTGCTTACTGGACGGGTACTGCTGTTGCCGTTACTGATAGTGCTTCTTCCGGTTTGCCTGTTATGCCGATCGCAATTGTTATCATACTACTTATTCTTCTCGGTGCGTTTTTTGTTATGAAGAAACGTAATGGAGGTACAGCGCCATCAAATACAGAATCTGAAGATGACTTAATCCGATATGAAGGGGCTGTTCGTGCAATAGCTGAGGGTGCGCATGCCGGTGTTGAACACATGATTCCGCACTTGCCAGAAGGTGAAAGGATTACCGCGAGTTTGAAACCTCTTTCACAAGGCTTAACTGGTGATGATGTTACGATGATAGCCCGGCCGCCTGCCAAGTTAGAAGCGGTGACAAAAGAGCCTCCATCAGAAGATAACGTTTCTGATGACACGCCTCCCGCAGGAACAGATATTGCCGAAACCTCTGCTAAAGAAGAAATTGCACCGGTTATCTTTCGAACTTATGACATTCGTGGTGTTGTTGAAGAGACATTAACAGAAAGTGCGGTTGAACAAATTGGTAAAGCCATTGGTACTATGGCGCATGAGCAGGGGCAGCAAGGTATTGTTGTTGCACGTGATGGCAGGCTTTCAAGTCCCATGTTAGGAGAAGCTTTAATTAAAGGTTTGCGTAGTACCGGGCGCGATGTGATTGATATCGGCGTTGTACCAACGCCGGTCTTGTATTTCGCAACTTATCACCTAGAAACAGGTAGCGGCGTTATGATAACTGGAAGTCATAACGCGCCAGAATATAATGGTCTGAAGATCATGCTTGCTGGTAAAACATTAAGTGGCGATGAAATTGCTGAAATTCAAAACCGCGTAGCTTTGGGAGAATTTACAACGGGTCAAGGTGATTTGCGCCATGCTGATATCTCTGCTGATTATGTCCGTCGCATATCTGAGGATATCCCGGTTGCGTTAGGTTCTTCATTAAAGGTAGTCGTTGATTGTGCTAACGGTGTTGCTGGTACTTTAGCTCCGCAATTACTGAATGCGATTGGTCATGATGTTATAGAAATGTATTGTGATATAGATGGGTCGTTTCCTAATCATCATCCTGATCCAAGTCAGCCAGAAAACTTACAAGAGCTTATAGAAAAAGTTAAAGCGGAAGGGGCTGATGTCGGTTTTGCTTTTGATGGTGACGGTGACCGCCTCGGTGTTGTTGATGCGGAAGGTAATATTATCTGGCCGGACAGACAGTTAATGTTGTTGGCAAAAGATGTGTTGTCGCGTAATCAGGGCGCACCTATTATTTTTGATGTGAAATGCAGTCGTTATTTAAAATCGATTATCGAATCCAGTGGTGGCGAGCCGTTAATGTGGAAAACGGGTCATTCATTAATAAAGAATAAGATGAAAGAAGTTGATGCGCCATTGGCCGGCGAAATGAGTGGACATATCTTTTTTAAAGAAGGTTGGTATGGTTTTGATGATGCTTTATACACTGCGGCGCGGTTTATTGAGATATTTACCAATGCTAAAACATCCCCAACAGAACTGTTTGCTGAGCTACCGGAAGGTGTTTCAACACCCGAGCTAAGGCTGTCTTTGGAAGAAGGTCAGCACGGCGGCTTTATGGAAGAGCTTGCAGGAAAGCTTTCATCTGACAATGGAGAAGTTATTGATATTGATGGTGTGCGTATCGAATACACTGATGGTTGGGGTTTGGCTCGTCCATCTAATACCTCTCCTTATATTGTGCTGAGGTTTGAAGGGGAAAGTGATGCGGTGTTAGAGCGTATTCAGTCAGAATTTCGCGATGCCATCAAGCAGGTTCTTCCTGATATTGATGTTCCATTTTAGAATAGACTTTATATATTAAAGTCATTCAAAATATTTTTATTCAAAGTAATTATTAATTAAGTATTAATGTCAGAGCCAGATAAAAACCCGGGTTATATTGCTGAAGTATTAACAGAAGCATTACCTTATATACAAAAATTTAGCGGAAAAACAATCGTTATCAAATATGGCGGTAATGCCATGTCTGATGAAGCACTTAAGTCCGGTTTTGCTCGAGATGTTGTCTTAATGAAACTGGTTGGTATGAATCCGGTTATTGTTCATGGTGGTGGACCACAGATTGGTTTACAACTGGAGCGAGTAGGTAAAGAATCCGAGTTTATCGAAGGAATGCGTGTTACGGATAATGAAACCATGGATATTGTTGAAATGGTTTTAGGCGGTTTGGTTAATAAAGAAATTGTCACGCTTATTAATCGTCCTGGTGGTAACGCTGTCGGTTTAAGTGGTAAAGACGGTGATTTGATTAGAGCCAGAAAACTGGAGATAAAACGCAGTAGTCCGGAACTGGAAGTGCCTGAGATTATCGATATCGGTCATGTTGGTGAGGTTGATAGTATAGATACCGCTATTATAGACATGTTGACTCAGGGCGACTTTATTCCTGTCGTTGCGCCGATAGGTGTCGATGAGTCGGGTCAGTCTTATAATATTAATGCTGATCTGGTCGCTGGAAAACTTGCAGAAGTATTGAAAGCAGAAAAGTTAATTATGTTAACGAATACGGCAGGTTTGCTTGATGCTGAAGGTAAAGTCTTGACCGGGCTTTCTGCAGAAGAAGTTGATACGTTGATTGATAAAGGTGTCATATACGGAGGCATGTTACCTAAAATTCGTTCGGCATTAGATGCAGTACATGCCGGTGTGCAAGCATCTCATATAATTGACGGTCGTGTTGAGCATGCCGTTTTATTAGAAATATTAACCGACGTAGGTGTTGGTACATTAATTCATGGAAGCAGAGCTTCATCTAATAATTAAAGGGTTTTATGGCTACAAATAACAAACCAAGCAGGCGACAACAAATTCTTGAAGTGTTGGCGAGTGAACTGGAAACAAATCCGGGATTAAGAATAACGACAGCAGGTTTGGCCAGCGCTGTTGGTGTTTCTGAAGCGGCGCTGTATCGTCACTTTGCGAGCAAGGCAAAAATGTTTGAAGCTTTAATAGACTTTGCTGAAGAATCGGTGTTTGGATTAATTAATAAAATAACAAGCAATGAAAAAGATGCCGCAGTTCGTTGTAAAAAAATCATTCAATTAATGTTAGCCTTTTCAGAAAAAAACCCGGGGATAACGCGTATTCTAATTGGCGATGCTCTGTTAGGTGAGAACGAAAGATTACATGCGCGCGTTATGCAGTTTTTTGAAAGATTAGAAACACAACTGCGACAAATCTTAAGAGAAGCGAATCTGTCTGATGGCACAAGGGCGATAAGCAATATGGAAGCGGCTGCAAATCAGATGATAACCTATGTTGAAGGTAAGCTTTCGCAGTTTGTTCGCAGTTCATTCACAAAAAAACCCACTGAACATTGGGATGAACAGTGGGTTGCAATGAAAACAGGTTTATTTCGTTAATTAAAAACTAATTTTTAATTCCTTTAAGATTTTTATAGTGCGCAATATCTTTGGCGTGATCTTCTTTGATGACTTCCTGTTCAGCACGTTTTCCCTCAATAAATTTGTCATTATTTTTAATCTGTCTTTTTAAGGACTCAATATCTTTCAGTAGTGCTTCTGATGGCGTTTTGCCTGCCCTTTCGGCAGCAGCCGCTTTTTTAATACGCTTATCGAGGTCTTCTTGTATTTTCTGAGTTCTTTGTTGTGTTAATTTGATTGTTGCTTCCAGTTGAGTGACCCGTTCATCTCTTGCCCTTTCAATATCTTCTACAGAGCTGAATGTTTGAAGCAAAATAGCATCTTTCTTTTTTTGTTCAGCAGCGAGTTTGTCTTTTTCTGCTTGAATTTTTTCAAGACGTTTAGCTTCTGCTAACTCTTCATCTGTTTTAGCGCGCCCGGTTTCTTTTTTTACCATGCCGCCTTTGCTTAATTCCTGGTGGCCTTGCTGCGCGTATTCTGGCGGAACAGCATTACCACATTCTTTTACGCCTTCGCTATTTGTCCAACACTTTAATCTGGCCTGAACGGTTGCTGATAAACTTAAGCCACTAAGTGTGAGGATAATGATAAAAGTATTAAATATTTGTTTTTTCACAACCTGTCTCCTGACTGTGTTTCAAAGTATTTATATTTTCTAAGTATAATACGCCTGTTTACTCAAATCATGTATTAGTAGTGCCATATTGCTGTTTGTATTCATTTATTGCGTCAATATGTGCCTGCGATTCACCGTGATTTTGTAAATAAGTGATTATATTTTCCAGGCTAATAATGCTTATGACCTTAATTTGATACTGTTGTTCCACTTCCTGTATTGCTGACAGCTCTCCCTGACCGCGCTCCTGCCTGTCAACAGCAACAACAGCGGCCACAGTGGTGCCGCCTTTTGAGCTGATGATATCCATTGATTCGCGTATTGCCGTTCCGGCAGAAATGACATCATCTATAATCATGATGCGTCCATTAATTTCGGCGCCAAAGGTTAGCCCGCCTTCACCGTGATCCTTGACTTCTTTTCGATTAAAGCAGAATGGGTAGCTGGTTTGATGTTGTTCCTGAAATGCAATGGCCATGGTGGAAGCTAATGGTATACCTTTGTATGCTGGCCCAAAAATCATGTCGAATTCAACGCCGGAATGTTTTACAGCCTGCGCATAGTATTTGCCCAGTTCGGCCAGGCTTTTACCATCGTTAAATAATCCAGTATTAAAAAAATAAGGGCTGATACGGCCGGACTTTAAGGTAAATTCACCAAATCGCAGCACCTGTTTTTCTATAGCGAATTCAATAAATTCTTTTTGATATTGTTCCATTAAGCTTCCTGTTATTTTTTACAGTCATAAAAATGTAGTGGTGTATGATACAGGGCAAGTTTAAACAAGGGTAGAGAGAGCAGTGAAAGTTATCAGTGTCAATGTAAACGGTATTCGTGCCGCACATCGCAAAGGCTTTTTTGACTGGATACAGAAAACTAAAGCCGACGTGATTTGTATACAGGAAACCAAAGCGCAGGTAGAACAGTTAGTTGATGAGATACTAAACCCAAAGGGATACCATGCTTTCTACAATGACGCTCTGAAAAAAGGTTACAGTGGCACGGCTATATACAGCAAGAAAGAGCCTGATAAAGTTACCGATAAACTCGGCTGGGAAGTAGCCGATGATGAAGGTCGTTATTTGCAAGCTGACTTTGGCAAGCTTAGTGTTGCTTCTTTATACCTGCCGTCCGGATCATCAAAAGAAGAAAGGCAATTAATTAAATATGATTTTCTAGATCAGTTCACTCCTGTGCTCAAAAAAATGAGTCGGCAACGGCGTGAATATATTCTTTGCGGTGATTGGAATATTGCGCATAAAGAAATTGATTTAAAAAACTGGAAAGGTAATTTAAAGAACTCTGGTTTCTTGCCAGAAGAACGTGCATGGATGGATATGCTATTTGACGAAATCGGTATGGTTGATTCCTTTCGTGTAGTGAACCAGGAACCGGATCAATATACCTGGTGGTCTAATCGTGGGCAGGCCTGGGCAAAGAATGTCGGTTGGCGGATTGATTATCAGATAGTGACACCAGGTTTGCAGGATAAAATTAAATCAGTGGATATCTATAAGGATGAGCGGTTTTCGGATCATGCACCGTTGATTACGGTATATGATTTAAAGATATAAGTCGTACTTAAGATCAGGTTCGTCTGATGACGCGCCACTCCTGTGCGTTCATGTACTCACTACATCTTTGTTTCTCAACCGATGGAATCAAACATCATCTCGGCAAGCCATAGGGGGAATAATAAATTAAGTCTGCTTAGGGTTAATATTTAAGATATGCAGCTTTCGGTCAGAAGCGAGTATTAGTTTTTTTTAACCCATTTTTTAAACAGTTACCAGTAATAGGAAACAATTATAACTACTAATAAGTAAAATAACGCTAACACATAGATTGCTTCATCTTCGGCAGCTTCTATGAAAGTAAAACCATCATTATGCATTTGCCTGAATATAAAAGGCCATAAGCAGACATTTCAGGTTTATGCTTGAATAGAAGACATTAACTTTTCATCCAACAGTTCGGGTTTATGGATGGCAAAACCTTGGGCAAAGTTAACCCCCATGTCTAACAGACTATTCTTAATATCATCATTTTCAACATGCTCAGCAATTGTTTGAATTCCCATGAATTGACCAAGTTCATTAATTGATTTGACCATTGCATGATCAATAATATCTTCTGTAATGCCGCGAATAAATGCCCCATCTATCTTAAGGTAGTCTACCGGTAAGTTTTTCAAGTATCTAAACGAAGATAATCCACTGCCAAAATCATCTAATGCAAACTGGCAGTTTAATTCTTTGAGGGTTGATATAAATTTTATTGCATTACCTAAGTTTGATATCGCTGCTGTCTCAGTAATCTCAAAACAAATTTTATGTGCCGGTATTTTCTTATCATTTAGCTGCCTTATTATAAAATTTAATATTTCAGGATTGGTCACCGAATGTCCTGAAAGATTTATAGATAAGAAATCTATTTGCTCGCAAAAAGACATGTTTTTTAATAAGAGGTCAAAAACTTTTTCAATAACCCAACGATCTATACTCGTTATTAAATTATATCGTTCAGCGGCAGGTAGAAAATAACTTGGGGCAATAATTTTCTGATCATCGCCCGCCATTCTAACTAAGATTTCATAATGTTTAGATTTGTTATCCCTTAACGACTGTATTTGTTGAGCATATAAACAAAACCGATTCTCAGCTAATGCTGTATGGATATGTTCTAACGAATTCATCTCACTAAATCGTTGGATTAATTCAGCATCATCATGATGGTAGACATGTATACGATCACGCCCCTTATCTTTTGCTATATAACAAGCAGTGTCAGCGTCTTTCAGCAATTCATTAAAGGTACAATGCATGCTATCAACAGCTACAATACAAATGCTAACGCCTACATGAAATGTTTTGTTTTCCCAAACAAAGGTAGACTCTTTTATGCCTTTCTGTAATTTTATCGCAAGTTCATGTGCATCCTTTAATAAGCAATTCTCCATTAAAATACCGAACTCATCTCCTCCCAGTCTTGCTAATGTGTCCCTCCCTCTTATCGAAGAACTTAAAGTATTACTTAGCTGAAGGAGTAATTCATCACCAGCAACATGGCCACAAGAATCGTTCACCACTTTAAACTGATCCAAATCTAAATAAAGTAAAGCATGAGTACTAAATTGTTTATTCTCGAACCCTTCTAGTAAACGATTGATCCGAAGCTCAAGCTCTCTACGATTCAATAAACCTGTCAGGTCGTCATGGCTGGCTTGGTAAGAAAGTTTTTTTCTATTGCATAACGCGAAGTTAAATCAAACATGGTTCCTAGGATGCGTGTTGGAGCATTTTCATTGTTCCTCGAAATATAGGCACGATCCATGATAACTAAATATTCGCCATTAGTTTTTCTATAGCGATATTCATAGCTCCAAAATTCTGCACCACTGTCTATCGCTTCTTTAACACTTAGTTTAACGGCTGCTACATCATCTGGGTGAATATGTTCGTGCCACCAATCCCATGAATTATTTGTGCTTTTGGGACGCACCCCAAATAATTCATCGTAAGAGTCGTCCCACCAAATTTCTCCAGATATTAAATCCGCATCCCAAATGGGGTCTTTAGTCGCCTTAGATAGAAGTTCGAATCTGCTCTTGCTGACAGTAAGCGACTGTTGATATTGTTCTTCTTGCGATACATCAATATTAAACCCAAGTGAGCCGTCAATATCACCGAGTTCATTATGCGTTGCAATTACTCGGGTTAAACACCACCCTTCGGTGCCACCTTTTCTTATAAAGTTTATTTTACCTTCCCAATGACCGTTAACTGAAACTCCCTCTAGTATTGTCGCGGTAAGATGTTCGGTATCTTCTTTTTTATGAAGTAGGCTTGGTGATATTACCTAATATCTCTTTTTTAGAATAACCAAATAATTTCTCTGAGGAGGAATACCAATCGGTAATATGCCCTTCTAAATCAGTAACAATCATAGCGTCATGAAGAAAGTCAAATATATGTGAATCTTTTAAGCTGAACATATTTTAGTACTTTGTTATTAAAATTAATTTTAATCTAAAAAAACAAACATACTTATATGAAAGCCAAATATGAATTAATGTTCTAAGTTCTATACTCCATGCTAATACAAATTAAATACTCTGGTTCTTAGTTAAACGTCAAACTACCTCTATATTTGAGCGATGATTTGTTAAATACAGACCGCAAAAACTTATACCAATTCATAGTAAAGAAGGCTTAGGCACAAAAAGATTGCTTTATTGAAACTTTTGGGGACGATTGTCGCATTATCTCGTGCTGAGTAAGTGACTCGTGATAAGGCTAAAAAAGGAAATGTTAAATAAATCAACTAATAAGAAAGACGTACGCCAAAATCCATCAACGGTGATACTAATAATATAATTAATAACTGAAACCCTATTAGTACAACTAATGCTGAAAAATCAAAACCACCGGCAGGTGGAAGAATTCGTTTAACTGGTTTTAAAATGGGTTCGCTTAATTGATAAAGTAAGGTGGTGATTGGGTTATAAGCACCCGGGTTAATCCAGCTGATAACAACTTGAATTAATATTATAAAAATATAAATGTAGATAATTTCTTTTATCAGGTAAGCAAAGGTTAAAACGAATAGCCCCATTGGTTCAGGGATGCGTCCACTTGTTATTAATGCAATCAAAATAATTTCGATAACCTGCACGGCAAATAGAAGCACGATCGAAGGCCAGTCGATTCCCATGTAGCCGGGTATTAAGCGTCTTAAGGGCTTAATCGCAGGATCAGTTACTTTAACAATGAATTGAGATAAGGGGTTATAAAAGTCTGCTCTTACACGTGCTAATAAAAAGCGAAGTAATACAGCGAGAATATAAAGTCCAAAAATAATCTCGATTAAAAATATTGCTGCTTGAGTAAAGTAACCGCCGCCCATTTTATTTCCCAAACTCTTTTGATAGTTCTATTGATCGTTGTTTAGCTGCTTGCATTGCTTTTTCTACTAATGCTTCCATGTTGTTTTGCATAAATGTATTGAGTGCTTGTTCAGTTGTGCCACCGGGAGATGTTACTTGCTTTCGAAGTTCTGCCGGATCAGACGAAGACATCAATGCCATCTTTGATGCGCCTACTGCTGTTTCTATGGTTAATAATCTTGCCTGTTCTTCTTTCAGTCCCATTTCAATAGCGGCTTTTTCCATCGCTTCCATAAAGTAGAAAAAATATGCCGGACCGCTGCCGGATAATGCTGTTACTGCATCCATTTGTTCTTCTGAATCCAGCCAGATTGCCGTGCCAACGGATCGCATCATTGCTTCAGCTATATTTTTTTGCACATCAGTTGTGTGTTCGTTTGCGACGATCGCGGCGGCGCCTGCCTGAATGAGTGCTGGCGTATTCGGCATAACTCTAACTACGGCAGCCTGTTCTCCAAGCCAGCTTATTATTGAATCAAGTCTAACGCCGGCAGCAATAGATATAATCAGTTTGTTCGTGCCTTTAATTGATTCAGCAATATCGTTGACTACTCCGTGCATAACTTGAGGCTTTACGGCGAGCAGTATCACGTCTGCATTTGCAACCGCTTCTTTATTATCAGCAAACGTGGATATTTCAAATTGCTCTGTTATGGCATTGCGCTGATTATTATCAGGATCAGTCGCAATGAGTTTTTCCGGCTTAATACCATTAGCGATTAATCCGCCAATCAAGCTACGCGACATATTGCCGCAGCCGATAAATGTTATTGTGCAATTTTCCATATCTTCAGTTTTTTGATGTTTAAATTAAAAGTATAACGGTGTAAAAACAAAATATCAGGCTTCGCTTTTTTTAATTCTTGTTTTATTAACATTTCTTGGGCCAAAAATAGCCGTTCCTATCCGCACCATAGTTGCGCCTTCAGCGATTGCCGCTTGCATATCCTGCGTCGTGCCTATAGATAAGGTATCGAACGCAGGTTGAGATTGTTTTAGTGTGTTAAATTTTTCATGTAGTTTTGAAAAAGCTGCTTTTTGTTCATCAAAGTTATTACTGGGTGCAGGTAAGGCCATCAATCCTCTGACTTTTAGTCGCTTAAACTGTGAAAGCTCGCTTACAAAGTCATTTGCTGATTCTAAATCAATGCCCGACTTACTTTCTTCTCCGCTAATGTTGACTTGAATGCATATATTGAGTGCTGCTGTGTCTTCAGGTCTGCTTTCATTAAGTCTGCGTGCTATTTTGATGCGATCAATGGTATGCACCCAAGCGAAATATTGTGAAATCAAGCTGGTTTTAT
This sequence comes from Thiotrichaceae bacterium, assembly GCA_042095435.1. Lineage (GTDB taxonomy): Bacteria > Pseudomonadota > Gammaproteobacteria > Eutrophobiales > Eutrophobiaceae > UBA7359. The sequence continues at coordinate 11,825 of JBELBG010000013.1, forward strand.
TCGATTGAATTGGCCCAATAAAGTGCCAGGTGAACTCGTTTTGCCCAATGGCTTTAATTTTTTCCACGGCTTCTTGGCAGTAGTTTTCGCCAAAATGACGCTGACCGGCGTTATAAGCTGTCATTATTTCGTCAACAGAACGTGTTTTACTTACCGCTAATAAACTGACTGAACTCTGTTCGCGTTGAAACTCATTTTCTGCGCTACGGATTTTATTGCGGATTTTGTTTAGATTCTCAGTGATTTTCATAAATAGGCTATTATAGGTAGTCTATAATTTAAAATATCAGTAATATTAACAACAATATGCGCGGTGGATTGAACGGATATTCACGGTTTGTCGATTTCACCCGTTTTGCGTTAAAAATCAGAATAATATTGCAACACGCATTGTTATCTATGTCATTACATAAATGGGAGAGATAAATGGATATTGGTGAACTTTTAGCTTTCGGTGTTAAAAATGGTAGCTCGGATTTACATCTATCCGCAGGCGAACCGCCGATGATACGTGTTGATGGTGATATGCGCCGAATTAATGTTCCAACCATGGATCATAAAGATGTGCATGACATGGTTTATGACATCATGAACGATAAGCAACGTAAGGATTATGAAGAATTCCTCGAGTGTGACTTTTCATTTGAAATTCCTGGTCTGGCACGTTTTCGTGTTAATGCATTCAACCAAAACCGTGGGTCCGGCGCTGTTTTTCGTACCATTCCTTCTGAAATTTTATCTCTTGAACAATTGAATGCACCGAAAATATTTGAAGAAATATCTGATACTCCCCGTGGTGTAGTATTGGTTACTGGTCCGACAGGTTCAGGTAAGTCGACCACGTTGGCGGCAATGGTGAACCATAAGAACGATACCGAATATGGCCATATACTAACGGTAGAAGATCCAATTGAATTCGTACATGTAAGTAAAAAATGTTTAATTAACCAACGTGAAGTGCATCGCGATACGCTTGGGTTTAACGAAGCATTACGTTCAGCATTACGTGAAGACCCTGACGTTATTCTTGTCGGCGAGATGCGAGATCTGGAAACGATTCGGTTGGCATTATCAGCGGCAGAAACAGGTCACTTGGTATTTGGTACTTTGCATACCAGTTCCGCTGCGAAAACCATAGATCGTATTGTTGATGTGTTCCCAGCGGATGAAAAAGATATGGTACGAGCGATGTTGTCGGAATCATTAAAAGCGGTTATTTCACAAACATTATTAAAAAAACAAGGAGGTGGTCGTGTCGCAGCGCATGAAATTATGAT
>JBELBG010000014.1:0-10541 GCA_042095435.1 Thiotrichaceae bacterium
GCAGGATTAAAACAATATGTTGAAAGAGAACAGCTAACAGATAAAGAATTGGTTGCGATTTTCAGTGGAGCGAATGTTAATTTTGATCGCCTGCGCCATATTGCTGAACTTTCTGCTTTAGGTGAAAACCGTGAAGGTTTATTAGTGATTGGTATTCCCGAACGTCCTGGCAGTTTTCGTCGTCTTTGTCATGATCTTGGCCCTCGCTTAATTACCGAGTTTAATTACCGTTATTCCGATAATGATGATGCATTTGTCTTTGTTGGCGTGCAACTTAAAAAAGGCGTTGTCGAAAAAAACACTTTAATTGAGCAACTAATTGAGAAAGGTTATGACGTTACTGATTTAAGTAATGATGATATCGCGAAGATGCATATTCGTTATATGGTGGGTGGGCATGCACCGCAGGCAGAAAATGAAATCATCTATCGTGTTGAATTTCCGGAACGCTCTGGTGCTTTATTACATTTCCTTAATGAAATGAACGAACGTTGGAATATCAGTTTGTTTCATTATCGTAACCATGGTGCTGCTTATGGAAGAGTTTTAATCGGTTTTCAGGTAAAAGAAGAAGAGCGCGATGAGTTTCAGAAGTTTGTTGATGGGTTAGGAATTAATTTCTGGAAAGAAACAGATAATCCGGCGTATAAGAAGTTTTTGAGTTAAGAAGAACTAAGAAGTAAAAACTCGATATAACTCATGACCACTTTCATAATACTTTTTTTCAAATGGGCTGATAAACTGATCTACTTCAATCGTTTCCAATTTTGCTGATTTACCTATCACAAATTCCAAGGCAGCAAGAAACTCTTCTGCATAGATCTGCCAGTTAGTTCTTAATTCAATGTTATTACTGAGTCTTAACATTTCTGGAAAGACAGGGTGGCCATGCCAGCGACGTTTGAGCTGATCTTTTTTAGGCCAAGGGTTTGGATAAAGTAAATAATGTTTTTTTATATTCCAGTTTGATTGTTTAATCATCCGCCAGATGTCTATTACATCTGCTCTTATAAGAATTAAATTATCTTTTTCAAAAAAGCTATCATTGGTAATAAATTTTTCCAGGCGTTTTTCTGACTTATCAATGCCCACTACTAAAGCATCTGTATATTGTTTTGATAAGACAAGAGTACTCTCACCGGTGCCACAACCTGAATCAAGTATAATAGGCAGGTTGATGTTGTTTATAACTTCATTCGCTTTATAAAAAATTTCAGCGCTGAATGGTCGGTAGGGTTTTCTGAATGGGTTTGTAAGGTGTTTCTTTAGTTTATTTTCAAGATCATCATGTATTCCAAGCTGATTACTTGTGACAATGCTTGATTTATTCGGCATCAACTTTGGAATTGAACAACCGTTTCTCCTTCAAACACTGGCCCATCGACACAAACACGTTTCATAGCCAGGCCGTTTTCTGTTTCAATAAGTACGGTACAACCTGCGCAACCACCGACTGCACATGCCATATATTCTTCCAGTGAAACCTGACAAGCTAGATCGTATTCTTTCGCAAGTTGCGTAACAGCTTTTAACATCGGTGTGGGGCCGCAAGTAAATATTTCAACTTTGTTTCGTTCAACTTCATCAAGATTATCTAACCAGTGACGGGCCAGATCGGTAACGTAACCATTAAAACAGCCGGGGTAATCTTGCAAGCTGGTTAAACGCGAAGGTATGCACCAGTCTTCCAACAACGGCATACAGGCAATAACATCAGAGGGCATTTCTTTTAGAATAATTTGTGATGGTTTGCTTTTAAAAGGAAATGGAATTTCTGATCCCATGATAACTAACGGATCTAAATCTTTATTGGTATTTTTTATATGTTCGGCGAGAAACACCATGGGCGGGATACCAACACCACCACCAATTAATAAAGGACGTTTTTTATAAGCTTCCATTTTAAATGATTGGCCTATGGGGCCAATCAGATCAATTTGATCGCCAACTTGTCGTTTTGATAATAGATCCGTCCCCTGTCCATGAACCTTATATAACACATCAATGGTTTTATCTTTTGGATTGCTACGCATGATTGACATAGGGCGGCGCATCGCTAAAGAAGCATCACATTGCATGTGAACAAAATGCCCGGGCTTTGCATGCGCTGCTGTTTCCGGTGCTTTTAAACGCATATGGTATTGCCCCTCTGCATAAGCATCTTGTGATAACAGTTCTGCTTGTTCTACATAGAGTGTGTTTCGTGTTGCAGGGTGAGCCATGTGGAATCCTTAAGCTGCTATTATTAACAATTTTTTTATGGAGGTAATCTAAACCAATTCTCTTCTATCAAAAACAACCTTACCATTAAGTAAGGTATGCGTTACTGCACCTTGTAGTTCCCAATTATTAAAGGGTGTGTTTTTTCCGGCGCTGAGCATATTTTCACTGCTAACACTTGTGCTTGCATCATTATCAAAAATGCAAATGTCTGCATCTTTGCCAATAGTTAATGTGCCTTTGTCTATACCGGCAATGTTTGCAGGTTGTGTGGTTAATAAAGCAATGGTCTGCTCCAATTTTAGTTCATTACGGTTAACCAGATGCATAGTCAATGGCAATAAGTGTTCGATGGTTGATGCGCCGGCTTCTGTTAAGCTAAAAGGTGCTGATTTCGCATCAATATCATGAGGCTGATGATCTGAACATACGGCGGTAATCGTTCCGTTATTAATACCTTCTATTAATCCTGTGCGATCGCGTTCACTGCGTAATGGTGGGCGTAAATGACAATTACTATTGTAGTCGGCAATATCCATGTCAGTTAGATGTAGATGACAGATTGCTACATCTGCCGTTACAGGCAAGCCTTTTTCCTGCGCAGCCTTGATTAAACTGACACCGCGTGCAGAGGAGACTCTGCAAAAATGAACATGCGCACCGGTTTGTTCAACCAAAATTAATGCTCTGCTAATTGCGACTGTTTCAGCGCTTTCCGGGATGGTCGGTAAGCCAAGACGCGTACTAATTGCACCTTCATGTGCTGTGCCATTATTCTTTAAGTTATTATCTTCAGCGTATAGAAAAACAGTTAAGTGACAACTGTGTGCATATTCAAATGCGCGTCTTAATATTTCGGCATTATCCATTGGCATTAATGCGTTGCTGACGCCTACACAACCCGCTTCTTTTAACAATTCCATTTCTGCCAGTTGCTGGCTTTTCAAACCCTGCGTTAATGCGGCTAAAGGATAAATCTTGGTACGCCCAGCTTCTTTGGAACGTTGAATAATAAATTCAACAACTGCAGTCGTATCGACTACCGGATCAGTATCTGGCGGGCAGCATACGGATGTAACTCCACTACTGGTTGCAGCAAGGCTTTCAGATTGATATGACCCTTTATGTTCAAAACCTGGTTCACGGAATCGAGCACAAATATCAACCAGACCCGGTAACACTAGTTTATCCTTGGCGTCGATTTCCAGATCACTTTTAAAACCATCCGGTTTTTTATTAATACCAGCAATAATACCGTCAGCTATGTATAAGTCCTGTTTCGCATCAAGCATGTTCGCCGGATCAATCAAATTGCCGTTTTTAATATGGATACGCATTAAGTTTCATCTCCAATATCATCGCGGCCCATTGTCATTGCCATCACGGCCATACGCACTGCGATACCATGGCTTACCTGTTGCAAGATGACGGATTGTTCGCCATCAGCAACGCTTGAGTCAATTTCAACACCTCGATTAATCGGCCCCGGGTGCATGACGATGGCATCCGGTTTAGCCAAAGCTACGCGCTCACTGGTTAAGCCGTAACGATGAAAGTATTCCTGTTCGCTGGGTAATAATGCGCCATGCATACGTTCTTTTTGTAAACGTAACATCATGATGACATCAACGCCTTCCAAACCGGCATCCATGTCGTCGTAAACATGCACGCCTAATTCTTCGACACCTTTTGGCGTTAAGGTTTGTGGTGCAATAACGCGCGTTTCCAGAACACCCAGTGTGTTCAAAGCATGGATTTCTGAACGTGCGACTCTTGAATGCAGGATGTCACCAACTATCGCAACCTTTAATTTAGTGAAATCTTTTTTATGTCGTCGAATAGTAAACATATCCAGCATGGCTTGTGTCGGGTGCGCATGTCGCCCATCGCCAGCGTTAATAACACTAATGTGGGGTGCAACCTGTGTTGCTATGTAATGTGCCGCGCCGCTGTTGGCATGGCGAACAATGAACATATCACAATGCATTGCTTCTAATGTGTGTAAGGTATCACTCAACGACTCACCCTTACTGGTAGCGGAGGTTGAGATATTCAGGTTTAAGATATCAGCAGAAAGTCTTTTTGCCGCTAGTTCAAATGTTGTACGAGTGCGAGTACTCGGTTCGAAAAACAGGTTCGCAATGGTTTTACCACGCAGTAATGGGACTTTTTTGACATGTCTTTCGCCAACACTGGCAAAGGATTCAGCGTGATCAAGAATTTTTTCTAGTAATGACTGACTCAGTCCTTCTGTAGAAAGGAAGTGCTTTAGGTTACCGTTTTTGTCGAGTTGAATTTTGTTTCCAGTCATCTATTAGCTAATTTCCATCGCCCGTGAAAGAAAGTTCCAGGGGTTCTGGGCCAAGGAGTTTAACATGTTCTCCTTCATCCAGCGTAATAGTTTTTCCAACGATATCGGCTTGAATTGGTAATTCTCTTTCGCAACGGTCGATTAAAACGGCCAGACTGATACTGGCAGGCCGACCATAATCAAAAATTTCATTCATAGCAGCGCGTATTGTCCGACCGGTATATAAAACATCATCAACCAGAATGATATGTCTGTCGCTTATATCACTTGGAAGATTGCTTGGGCTGACTTCCGGGTGTAAACCGACGGTGCTGAAATCGTCGCGATAAAAGGCGATATTTAACTCGCCCAAAGGATCGTTGAATTCAAGAGATTCATGCAAGTGTTTCGCTACCCAGGCGCCGCCGCGCTTGATACCAACCATTAGCGGATTGTCATAACCATTATCTGCACAATGACTTTGTATTTTTGCTGTTATGTCACCAAGCAGTTCATCAATGTTTATTTCATTGTTCATGACGCTAGTTTTCCTTATTCCTGACTGTTTGTCGATATAGTTAAAGTGTTGTTATGTATTTTCACTGAACCATGTTTCAAGAATAAGACGAGCTGCAACAGCATCAAGCTCATAAGTCGATTTTAATTCGCGTCTTGCTTCGTACGAGGACAGCTGTTCTTCAATCATTTCGACCTTGATTTGATAACGACCTTCAAGCTGACGGGAAAACCGTTCTGCAATATCTGTCATTTCCTGACGTGAACCATCCAACTGATAGGGCTTGCCGACAATAAACAGATCGGGCCCCCATTCATTTATTAATCGTGTAATGCTGTTCCAGTCGGGTTTATCATTAATCGTTTTTATTATTTCCAGAGCGGTAGCGGTCGATGTGATCGTCTGACCTACAGCTGTACCGATTCGCTTAATGCCGTAATCAAAGCAAAGAAGTGTCTGGTTGCTCACGCGTGACCAATATCAGAAGATAATTTCTCTATATCAATACCAATATGTTGAGCAGCCGTTTCCCAGCACTGTTCGGATGACGTATTGAAAATAATATCAGTATCAACTGGGCCGTTAAGCCAGGCATTATCCATCAATTCCTGTTCTAGTTGTCCAGCAGACCAGCCGGCATAGCCTAATGCAACTAATGACTCTTCAGGGCCTTCGCCTTCTGCCATAGCTTCGAGGATATCTTTTGATGTTGTGACACTGAGTTCAGGAGAGACAATGATGGATGAATCCCACTCCTTGCTAGATTGGTGGAGTATAAAGCCGTGATCGATTTGAACCGGTCCACCTTGATAGATGGTTTGGTTATTTGCTTCAGTGTTATCGATTGTAATATCCATCTGTACAAAAATTTCACCTAAACCAATTTCCAATGGTTTGTTAATTACGATTCCCATGGCCCCATCTGTATTATGTGCGCAGATATACGTTACCGTTTTCTCAAAGTTTGGATCCTTGAGACTAGGCATGGAAATTAGGAATTGATTTGTCAGGTTGGTTTGTTCCATATTTAATAAAAATCTATTGTATAAATTCGTAACGCTTAAAGTTGTTAGAAAATATCAAAATATATTGATTCGTAATTTTTATCACTTACTCAAATATTAGCCGGAATTTGCATTTTCACAAGTTTGTTCGATTAATGTTGTTTTACCGGAATCCTTTCTTATTTAAAAACTGCCATGTACGCATTATGTGCAGAATATCGGTCTCAGCTTTAATGTGTTCTGGAAAGGGTGCAAAGGGTGCGGATAGTTCAACAATACGGATAGCAGCATCGTCCAGCATTTTTTCTCCGGATGAACGTCGTATCGTGATTTCATCAATCGATCCATCTTGTCGTAAGGCAACATCCAGTACCAGACTACCAGAAAGCCCCTGTTTTTTTGCTTGTTCTGGATAATTTAGATTACCAACACGTTCTACTTTTGCACGCCATGCTTCCATGTAAGCGGCGTAATTATATTCTTTGGTACTGGCTGAAATAAATTTTCGCTTTGGACGCTCCGCTCTTGCTTCCATTTTACGCCGGACTTCTGCACTTAAAGACGCAATTTTAAAGCTGTTGGTTAATAATTCGGTCGCGGATGGAATTTTCCGTTTTTGAATTGTGTCTTTGATGCGTTTCTTTTCTTTTTCCGGTGTTGTTACCTTTTTTTCTGTTTTGGTATCGGTTGTTTCAGCTATTTTCTTTTCTTTACTTGGTGTTTCAATTTTCTCAACTTTCGGTATTTCACTTTTTTCATCTTCAACCGTTAAGGTTTCCACCAGCTCTTTTTTTACCGGCGAAGGTTCTGCAACAATAGTTTCCGCTGTTGCTGTCACTTCGGGTTGAGGCGGTTCCGGCTCAGTCGGTTGTGGCATGGTGATTTCGGGTTTTTGATCAGGAAAAGGAGCAGGCATGGGTGATGATGGGTGTACTTCCTCTTCAGTGTTGCCGCCGCCTTCGAGGTTTGCTTGCGCCAACCTTTTTGCATCTTCCGGTTCAGCGCTCTTCTGTTGAACGAGAACAATTTCCATCGCATTGAAACGTGCGCGCGATCGATCTTCCTGTTGAAAGGTAATGCCGAGAATAATCAAGGCATGACACAAAATGGCAAGACTTAAAGTCAGCCCAAATCGATCCAATGGGGTAATGATTGGTTTAGCAGCTTGTACTGTTGCCACGAGTAATATTTAACAGTAAGTAAAAAGAATAATTCACAATTAGGTTGTTGCCGAGTTAATTTGTATGCGCTTTTCTAAAGCGTCCATTAATTGGCTTGAGATATCGATATTATACAAGCTATCCAGTTCGCGGACACAGGTCGGGCTAGTGACATTAATTTCGGTTAAATAATTACCAATTACATCAATACCGACAAAGATTAGCCCCATTTCTCGTAATTTCGGACCAACTCGTTCACATATCCAGCGATCACGCTCGCTAAGCTCAAGTCCCTGCGCGCTCCCGCCTCTGGCTAGATTTCCTCTAACCTCACCATCAGCTGGTATTCTTGCTAGTGCATAAGGCACCGGTTCCCCATCAATTAATAAAATGCGTTTATCACCGGCAGATATTTCCGGCACAAATTTTTGTGCCATAACATAAGCGCTGCCTTCTCGTGTCATGCTTTCCAGGATGACCTTACAGTTATGATCAGATTCATTAACGCGATAAATACTTTGTCCGGCCATGCCATCTAACGGTTTAATAATGATGTCGCCCTGTTGTTTGATGAAATCAAGCAAGATGTCCATATCACGGCTGACCCGAGTCGGTGTTATACATTCGGCAAAATGTGTAATGAACATTTTCTCGTTGGCGTTTCTCAGTGATGTTGGATTGTTCACGACCAAAGTGCCAAGGCGTTGTGCATGATCAAGTATGTATGTTGAATAAATATATTCCAGATCAAACGGCGGGTCTTTACGCATTAAGATAATATCGAGATTAGCTAGTTCTTCTTTTTGTGGGTTTGATAAGCTAAACCAGCTATTTGTATTGTCTTCAACTTCAATACTCTGAATATTTGCCATGGGAACATCATCATTAATATAAATGTCCTGCATTTCCATATAAAACAGATCCCAACCGCGTTTTTGTGCGGCCATAAGCATGGCAAAGGAGCTGTCTTTTTTTGTGTTGATCCCACTAATAGGATCCATGATTATTCCAAGCTTCATTTAGGTTTTTCGAGTTTTAAATAGTTCTCTGAATAATACCCAAAGTGTATGATAATAAACACCATATCCTTTAATAACGCATTGTTTAATACAAAAATATATTGTGACTACTTTAAAAATAGCAACAAGGAAAAGCCCGCTTGCTTTATGGCAGGCAGAACATGTCAAAAAAAGGCTCCAGGAAACGCATTCTGATCTAACGGTTGAACTAGTGAGCATGACGACAGAAGGTGATCGCTTTCTTGATGCGCCATTAGTTGCTGTTGGTGGTAAAGGATTATTTATTAAAGAACTGGAAACAGCCTTATTAGAAGGTAGAGCTGATATCGCTGTGCACTCAATGAAAGACGTCACAATCGACCTGCCCGAAGAGCTGGCTCTGCCTGTTATACTGGAGCGCGAAGATACGCGAGATGTATTTATTTCAAACAGCTATGAAAAAATTGAAGACTTACCTGCCGATGCAATACTAGGCACTTCAAGTTTACGCCGTCAGTCTCAGGTAAAAGCGCTTTATCCCGAAATAGAATTAAAAGACTTGCGCGGTAATGTTGGCACACGATTAGGAAAGCTGGATAACGGTGAATATGATGGTATTTTACTGGCAGCAGCCGGGATTCTTAGATTAGGAATAGCTGAGCGAATTACGCAGTTTCTTCCACACTCGTTTTTATTGCCAGCCATTGGTCAAGGCGCTATCGGTATTGAGTGTCGTGCTGGTGATGATGTTGTCGAGAAATTAATTTCTCCATTAAATCATGAAGAAACAAGTTTGTGTGTACAAACCGAACGCGCGTTTAGCCGTCGTTTGTTTGGTGGTTGTCAGTTGCCTATTGCCGGACAAGCTACGATTGAAGATGATGAGCTTACGCTTAATGGTTTGATTGCCAAAGTTGATGGCAGTGATGTGATTCAATCAGAACAAAAAGGCTCGATTGATGACATTGATAACATTGGTGTTAAATTGGCAGAATCTTTATTGCAGCGTGGTGGAGATAAAATTCTGGAAGAACTTTTACACTAAAAATAATGGTGTCGGCCTCATTAAAAAATAAACGTATATTGGTTACCCGACCAGCACACCAGGCTGAGCAATTATGTCGTTTGATATCAGATGTTGGTGGAACAGCTGTAGTTTTTCCGACGATTGAAATTCGTCCTGTTTTAAACTCAAAGGAACTTTCTGATTGTTTTGCCAATATTAATCAGTATGACTTCGTTATTTTTGTTAGCCGTAATGCCGTCGCTGCAGTTTTCCAGTATTACTTAAATAAAGATGATTTAAACTCTGGAAATATACAATTACTTGCTATTGGTTCAGGTACGGCTTCAGCATTATCTGAACTAAGCATGTCAGATGTATTGCATGCCGGTGTTCAGGCTGACAGCGAAAGTTTATTGTTATTGTCGGAGCTGGATAGTGAACTTGTTCGCAATAGGAAGGTATTAATAGTACGCGGTATTGGTGGTCGCGAGTTATTAGCGGATAATCTGAAACAACGCGGTGCTTGGGTTGATTATGCAGAAGTTTATCAACGTGCTCTTCCTGAGTATGAAATTCAGCAATCTCGAGAACTGTGGCAAAATGAACAACCGGATGCTGTTATTATTAGTAGTAATGAAGGATTGGAAAATTTATTGAAATTAACAGCAGATGTTGATCAGGAAAAGTTATTTAAAACACCATTAATTATGATGTCTACGCGAAATGCAGAGTTGGCGAAACAATCAGGCTTTCTGTCTGAAACAAGAATTGCAAAAGAAAAGAACGATGAAGGTCTCTTATCAGCACTATTGGAACTTGTTGGAGAAACACAGGCATGACTGAAAAAAAAGTAGATAAGGCAACAAGCGCCAAAGACAACAAAATAACAGATCAGAAAAATGAAAAAAACGCTGATAATAAAAGTGTAGCGCAATCAAATAAAGTAGAAAAAGTCGCCGATAAAAAACTTGCTGCAAAAGGCAAGTCAAATTCAGGCAATAAATGGTTACTGCTTTTTATCATTGTCCTTATTGTGATTGTGTCCGTGGCATTTGTTTTTATCAATAACCGGCTAAATAAATTAGAAGAAGGTATTCAACAAAGTAACGCGGAAAGTAGCAATGTTGAGAAAAATATAAATGTTAATTTAGATAGCAGGTTAAAGTCTGTTTTATCGGAGGTTTCAAGTGTCCAGGAAAAACTGGATGAGCTTGAATCAAAACAGGAGGTGCTTTCTCATTCATTATCACAGCCTGTTGAACAGCAAATCCATATTAATAAAAATTATGCTTTGGCCGAAATAGAGCATCTTTTAATTATTGCTAATTACAATTTACAACTCGATC
>JBELBG010000014.1:10551-12988 GCA_042095435.1 Thiotrichaceae bacterium
ATACGGTTAAGGATATCACCAATTTCATTACAGACAATTTACAACTCGATCATAATGTTGCAACTGCCCTATCCGCGATGGAAGCAGTTGATAATAGACTTAAGGCGTTTAATGATACGGCGGCGTTAAGTGCCAGAGAACAACTTATTGCTGATATGAATGAGCTGCGTTCCCTAAACCAGGCAGACTTAAGCGGTATGGCTTTATACTTGTCCGATTTAATCAGCCGTGTTGATGATTTGGCATTAAAAGAAAACGTTGTCATAAAGCAGCAGTTTGAAACAGATAGTAAAGAGCAAGATACTCAGGAATCGGTTAAAGGCATTAAGCATTTCTTCATATTAGTTTGGGAAGAGTTAAAAAGTCTGGTTGTTATAACGCGTGACAATGATGTGGCTGCTGCACGTTTATTGCCTGATGAAGTTTATTTTCTCAGAGCAAATTTAAAACTTGAGTTAGCTAACGCGCGTTTCGCTGTTTTTAATCGGGATACTGGAAATTTGCATGCGTCAATTAAACATATGCAAAATTGGCTGCATGCTTATTTCGACATGGCTGATGCAAATGTAAGCAATATTTATGACACGCTAACGGCCATGAAGAAAACCGAGCTTGAGTTCCCTGAATTGGATATCAGTTCTTCTTTAGAATCTGTTCGTGCTTTAAGTAGAATTAAAGAGGAAAGCATTGATAATGAGAACAATGCTACAGGAATAACAATAGAATAATGAAGCTTCTATTTATCAGTTTATTCGTTTTGATACTGGCTGTTGCTATTGGTTCGATTGCCGGATCGGATACAGGTTATGTTTTAATGACGGTTTCCGATTGGAAAATTCAGACCAGCGCTACTTTATTTGTCATCATTATCTTTTTAAGTTTTCTGACCTGTTATTTTGTTGCTCGCAGTGTTATTCGTTTCTGGACGATGCCAAAGGAAATAAAAAAATGGCGGGCACACAGAAACCAAAGGCGTGCTGAAAAATATTTAACTCAGGGATTGCAGCACATGACAGAAGGCGATTGGAAAAAAGCCGAGAATAAGTTTTGTAAGGCGGCGCCTTATAGTCGCGCGCCGCATGTGAACTATCTTTATGCTGCTCGAGCAGCTCAGGAACAACGCTCAATAGACCGTCGTGATGATTATTTACGCTTGGCTTATCATCATAATCCCGATGCTGGTATAGCTGTAGGCCTAACACAGGCAGAATTACAATTGAATCAGGAACAAACAGAGCAAGCGCTGGCAACACTAAAACACTTACAACATAAGCAACCGAATCAATTACAGGTAAAACAATTGTTGCTGGATACTTATACTGATCTTAATGATTGGCAGTCAGTATTAAAATTAATTCCGGCAATAGAAAAAACAAGTTTATTAACGCGTGAACAGATTCAAGCAAAACAGCTTGAAGCTTATGCCGGTTTATTAAAGGAAGCAGGCAAACTAAATAATAAAGAAAAGCTAAATGAAGTATGGCGCAGCATCTCTCGGAAATTACAACGACACTTTTATTTGACGGAAGTTTATATAACTGAACGACTTAAGTTTGAGGATACAACAGATTGTGAAATCTTATTGCGTGATTCAATAAAACGCCAGTGGGATACAGCTCTGGTTCGTCTTTATGGTTTGGTGGTTGGTGCTGATAAAAATAAACAGTTAACTATTGCTGAGTCGTGGTTGCAAAACCATGCCCGTGATGCTGTTTTATTATTATCGTTAGGACGAATATGTATGCGAAATAAGTTGTGGGGTAAAGCTAAAGATTACTTACAGGAAAGTATTGATGCTCAGCCTAATCCTGAAGCTTATTATGAGTTTGCCAAGCTTCATGAGCATGAAGGTAGAGATGATGCAGCTGCCGAGTGTTATGAAAAAGGTTTGGCTTTAGCAACCGGAGCACATTAAACCTCTCAATTGTTCTTCTGCCTTGCCAGATAGCAAAAGTCCTGCTCGTGATGAGGTCTTTAATTAGCGGCAAACTCAAACGAGTCAGAGAACAATCTTTCTTTGTTTAAACCTTTTGCAGAAAAGGATTCAACAACAGCCTTAACCATTGGTGGCGGTCCACAAGCATAAATATCATGGCCGGATAAGTCATCATAGTCTTCCAGAACAGCTTCATGAACAAAACCGGTTTTCCCTTCCCAATTTTGTAGGCTTTCATCTTCGGACAATACGGGAATGTACTTTATGTGTTTATGTTCTGTTGCCCATTGTTTTACAACGTCATTGAAATAGAGATCGATTTCTGTTCGGGCTCCCCAGTAGATATGTATAGGACGGTTATCATTAATTTCAAGTGCATGTTCAACCAGGCTCTTTACAGGGGCAAAACCGGTGCCGCCTGCAATCATGATGATTGGTCTGTCTGATTCTTGTAAAGTGAACTGACCAAGGGGGCCCTCGATACGAAGCAATGCCTTGTTC
>JBELBG010000015.1:0-9432 GCA_042095435.1 Thiotrichaceae bacterium
AGGATTTCTACAAGCAAATCACGAGTAATTCCCGGTAAAACATGATTATTCTTGGGGGGTGTATAAACAATATTATCCTTAATAATAAAAACATTGCTCGCTGCACCTTCTGTCACAATTCCATTTCTATGTAAGATCGCCTCTTTAGCACCCTGTTCTTTTGCCTTATGCCTTAGTAAAACGCTTGGTAATAAGGTAATAGCTTTAATATCACAATACTGCCAACGGATATCTTCATTTGTTATTGCTTTTATTCCAGAAGATAAATCTTTTTTAACAATAGCTCGAGCCATTGCAAACAATGTAGGCTTATCTGCTAAAGAAATATCATGATCACGCTCAGTCACACCGCGTGTTACCTGTATATAGATAGACTGGTCATTTTCTTCAACCGTATCAATTAACTTATGACAGATGTTATACCATTCATCCTTAGTCAACGGATCATCCATATAAAGCGCTTTCAAACTATTTACTAGTCTTTGATGGTGTTCTTCAAAACGAAATATTTTTCTGTTAAAAACAGGGATCACTTCATAAACACCGTCACCAAAAGTAAAACCACGGTCAAGAACATTGACAGACGCTTCAGCCAGAGGTTTGTATTCCCCGTTTAAATAAACAGTTGTCATAATAATTATTCAAATAAAAGACGTACTTCATCTTTCAATTTGTTAACCAGACTCCCTTCAGCAACAGTTTCCAATGCCAGTAAAGGAACAGAAGCAATACTTTTATTTTCCAACATCACATTTAACACGCCTTTCTGCTCATCTTTTGATACAGGCGCAATAATCTTTTTATCAAACTCGACTACGGGTTCAAGCTTATCGTACTGACCTCTTGGAACAGTGACATAAATATCTTTCGCAACACCAAGATTCAGATTATCAATATCAGCTTTCCAAATCTTTGCACCCGTAATCATTTCGCCGGCACTGTAAAGTTTATGTGTTTCAAAAAAACGGTAGCCATAATTTAATAAGGCTTGGCTGGCTTTAGCACGCGCATTAACACCCGCAGTACCCATCACAACAGAAATTAAACGCATTTCATCTTTCAATGCAGAAGCCACCAGACAATAACCGGCTTCCTCTGTATGTCCTGTTTTCATACCATCAACATTACGATCACGCCAAAGTAGTTTATTCCTGTTATGTTGTTTAATATTATTGTAAGTAAACTCTTTCATACTATATAGCTTATATCGTTCAGGAAAATCCTTGATCATTGCTCGAGCCAAAATAGCAAGATCTTTTGCTGTCGTGTAATGATTAGGGTCAGGCAAGCCTGTGCTATTTACAAAATGCGTATTTTCCATTCCCAAACGCTCAGAATGTTTATTCATTAAATCAGCAAAGACATCTTCGGTTCCGGAAATGTATTCTGCCAAAGCAACACTGGCATCATTACCGGACTGAATAACGACACCATGTATTAGATCATTCAATTTGACTTTTTTTCCTACCTCAATGAACATTCTTGAGCCTTCCGTACGCCATGCTTTTTCACTAACAAGCACTTCATCTTCTAGTGAAATTTTTCCATTTTTTAACTCTGTCGAAGCGACATAGATAGTCATTATTTTTGTTAAACTAGCCGGCGGTAGCTTCTGCTCACTATTTTCCTCTACCAGAAACTCACCACTATTGAAATCCATCAGCAGATAAGAAGAGGCCTTAATCTTAGGTGCTGAAGGCACAATCATGTCTGCATATAGATTTACACTGTTTAGATATAAAAACAGTACTAATAAAAATAATTTATTAATTTTTTTCACTCTCTATTCTTAATAATTTTAATTGGCAACAATACGATGTTCTGTAACACCATAGTTTTCAAGTTGATTTGTAATTGAATCTGAGACATCTATATCGGTTATAGGGCCAATACGTACACGATATAAAGTTTTTCCATCAACAACAGCCTGATTTATTTTAACTAAATGTTCGTCAATAGAACCAAGTTTTTGCTGCATTGTTTCTGCATTCGCCAATTCACCGAACGACCCAACCTGAATATAAAACCCAGAGTTTCCATGATTATTGGAAACTTGTTCAACAGATGTATTACTTTCTTTAGCCTGCTTAGTAAGCTCTCCAGGCTGAATCGCGCGAACTTCAACCAGCCCCGTCCCTTTTTTTACTATATCGAGTTTAATTGCTGCAGTGTAGGAAAGATCAATAATTCGATTTTCATGGAAAGGACCACGGTCATTTACTTTAACAATAATATGTTTGCCATTCTTCAGGTTTGTCACTTTGACATAAGTTGGTAAAGGTAAGTTTTTATGTGCTGCAGTCATGGCATACATATCATAAGTTTCGCCACTTGATGTGCGTCTGCCATGAAATTTCGTTCCATACCAGGAAGCGAGCCCCTTTTCGACAAAACCGACACTACTTTCCATTGTATAATAGCGTTTTCCAAAAACCTCATAAGACTTAGGGTTACCGTAACGACTTTTGGGTTCATTCTTAGGAACCGCATTAGGTATATTAGAAACGTCTACTTTTTTAGTTGGAGCGGCATCTCTATTAGAGACAGTAGGAACAGTTTTCACACTACTACATGCTGCAAGGGTTAAACAAACTAAAACCGGTACGCATAAACGCTTCATTAAAATCATGATTAATTTGAACTCACGCGCTTCTCATTCAATCGTTTCTTGATTTCTCTTGCCAATTGAAAAACAGCCATGGCATATAAGTTACTGTGATTATAACGAGTAATGACATAGAAATTCTTATGTGCCAGCCAATACTCACTACCTTTGTCTAGTTTATATTCAAATAGCTTTAATTTTTCATTTTCCTCAAAACTTGAATCCGTTTTAATGCCATACTTTGGCAAATCAGATGCAGTGATATCCAGCGCCAAGCCTTTTTTTAAAGCTTGCTTATAATTTTCACCTTCAACACTGACTTTAATCGTAACTGGTTTATCTTTGAGCCAACCATGTTCAGCAAAATAATTGGCAACACTACCTATCGCATCGTTTGTATTGTTCCAGATATCAATTACATTATCGTTATCAAAATCTATCGCATAGTGGCGATAACTGCTTGAGATAAATTGCGGCATACCCATCGCGCCGGCGTAAGAACCTTTTAATGAATTTGGATCAAACCCTTGCTCACGTGCTAAAAGTAAAAAGTGCTCAAACTCGGAGCGAAAAAAATTCGAGCGTTTCGGATAATGGAAAGCAAGTGTGTTTAAGGCATCAACAACGCGATAACTACCTGCTATACGCCCGTAAAATGTTTCAACACCAATAATGGCTGTGATAATTTCCGGCGGTACACCATATTTCTTCTCGGCTTCTTCAAGTTTCGATTTATTCTTCTGCATAAAATCGATGCCCTGATTGATTCTTTTTTCCTTAATAAATATCTGTCGATATTTATGCCAGGTTAATTTCTTTTCAGCTGGCCTCGAAATCGCATCTAGAATCGTTTGCGACTTTCGTGCTTGTTTTAATACTTCCGATAAATCTGCTTTATTGAAATCATGACGTTCAACCATCTGGGCAATAAACTCATCTTGCGTTACTGAAACTTTCTTACTTGAGTTTGCAGCCATAGCTTGCTGCCAGATTAAAGTTAAACTAATTGCGAATAAGAAAAATAAATTAGATTTTTGCATAATTTTTTAGAATGAAAGAAAGCGTCTATGAGTATGAATTGCCATTAAAATTCCGAAACCTGCCATTAATGTTACCATAGAAGTCCCGCCATGACTGATTAAGGGTAAAGGCACACCAACAACGGGTAATTGCCCGGTTACCATACCCATATTAACAAAAATATAAACGAAAAAAGTCAGTGTTAGCGCGCTAGCCAATAAGCGCCCATAAGTGCTTTGGGCATTCATCGCGATATACAACCCGCGTGCAATAATAAACAAATAGACGCTTAACAATAATAAAACACCGAGCATGCCAAATTCTTCACAGAAAACAGCGAAAATAAAGTCGGTTGATCTTTCCGGTAAAAACTCCAAGTGTGACTGTGTCCCATTTAGCCAGCCTTTCCCATAAAAACCGCCTGAACCAATCGCAATTTTTGATTGAATAATATGATAACCCGCACCTAATGGATCCTGTTCTGGGTTTAGTAAAGTTAATACACGCCGCTTTTGATAGTCATGCATAAAATACCAAAGTATCGGTGCACAGGCAGCGGCCACGACACCCATAGCTGTTAATATTCGCCAGGAAATACCGGCAATAAAGAGAACAGAAAAACCCGCTGTAGCAACTAATAGAGACGTGCCCAAGTCAGGCTGCTTGGCAATTAACAATACCGGAATAATAATTAGAATACAGGTCACAACAATCCATAAAAATCTAGGCGGTAATGATTTATCAGCAATATAATAAGCCACCACCATAGGTACAGTTAACTTCATTAATTCAGAAGGTTGAAAACGAAAAACTTTTAAATCTAGCCAGCGCTGTGCGCCTTTACCTACATCTCCATAAAAAAGAACCAACACCAGTAAAACAATACCGAAAATAAATAACCACAGCGACCAACGCGCTATTTCTGCTGGTGGTAATTGCGCAATGATAATCATACCAAGCAATGCAATGGTTAATTTAATCGCCTGCCGATAAACCAGTTCGATATCCTGTCCGCCGGCACTATATAAAATAAACAAACCGATAATACAAAGTGCGATAACAGCTAGAAGCAAAGGCAAGTCTATATGTAAACGCTGGCTTAGACTTTGTTCTTCCATTAAGACGAACCTTCACTTACATCTTTATTAGACATAAAGTCATCAAACATTTTTCGGGCAATGGGCGCAGCTGCTTTTGAGCCACCTCCACCATTCTCAACAATGATAGCGACTGAAATACGTGGTGAATCAACTGGCGCAAATGCTATAAATAAAGCATGATCCTGAAACTCTTCAGTAATTTCTTCAACATCATATTCTTCATCCTGAGCAATACCAATCACCTGCGCCGTACCTGTTTTACCGGCAAATTCATATTCTGCATTCAAACCACTGCGCCACGCTGTGCCGCCTACACCATGTACGACGTCTCTCATCGATTTAACAATATCATCCCAATAACTCTCAGCTTTCACACTGACGCTTTCTTCCTTTATCACCGGTAAACCTTTTATTTCAGTGGTAATGGGATTACTTGTACTGGAAACCAGGCGTGGGCGAATAACTTCGCCTTTATTTGCCAAAGAAGCAGTAGCCTTGGCGAGCTGTAAAGGCGTCGTCAAAGAATAACCTTGTCCAATGCCCATAATTAATGTCTCACCGGGAAACCATGCTTGCCCCAGAGCCTTACGTTTCCATTCTCGCGAGGGTAATAAACCTGATGCTTCACCATCAATATCAATTCCTGTTTCCTTACCAAAACCGAATTTCGATAAACCCTGATGTATTCGATCAATACCCAACTCATAAGCAAGAATATAAAAATAAACATCACATGATTGTGTAATGGCTTTATGCAAGTTGGTATGACCATGCCCCTGTTTCTTCCAATCACGGTAACGATGTTCATGTCCTTTAAGTGAATACCAACCGGGACACCATGATTCATCATGTAATGTTTTTAAACCGTTATCTAATGCAACCAATCCAAAAAAAGGCTTTAGCGTGGAGCCAGGAGGATACTTACCCCGAGTAACACGATTAATTAGCGGTTTATCTCCTGATGATAATAACGCGTTGTATGTCTTACTATCGATACCGTTTACAAACTTATTAGGATCATAACCGGGCGAACTGACAAAAGTTAAAATATCGCCATTGCTCGGATCAATTGCAACAATAGCACCGCGTTTATCTTTTAAAGCATCGATTGCAATTTGTTGTAATGATAAATCAATTGTTAAATGCAAATTCTCCCCCGGCTTAGGTGGTGTTCGATCCAGTACCCGAATCACCCTGCCTTGCGCATTCACTTCAACCTGTTGATAACCCACTTCCCCATGTAAAGTTGATTCATAGGATTTTTCTATACCCAATTTCCCGATATGTGATGTGCCACTATAATTAGACACATCAAGCTTTTTAATATCATCTTCATCAATTCGTGCTACGTAGCCAATGGTATGAACCAAGTCCTTACCCAAAGGATAATAACGATTCAAGCCAGCAACAACATCAACGCCCGTAAAACGATGCCGATTAACAGCAAACAAGGCGACTTCTTCTTCATTCAGATTAAAACGTAGTGCAACATTTTCAAATCGTCTTTTTTTCTTTAACGCTTTATTAAAGCCTTCAATATCCTTATCTTCAATACTAATAATTTCTTTTAATTGAGTAATAAGTTTATCTACGTTATCAATTTGTTCAGGTATCACTTCGAGGCTATACGTAGGTTTATTTTCTGCCAATACAACGCCTTCACGACTATATATCAGTCCGCGGATTGGAGGTATCGGAGAAATTTTGACCCGGTTCGATTTAGATAAGGTCGTGAAATGTTCATGTTGCAGAACGGTTAAGTAAAACACCCTAAATATAAGAACAACGATTAATAACAGAACAATGAATCCGGCAAAATAAACTCGTCTGGCGACGATACCTGTTTCATGCTCGCTATCTTTAAGAGTAATCTCTCTAATCATTTGACCAAACTTATCGAGTTTTAAGAGATGTGATACTTACGACGTAAGTCTCGTAGAATGATAAATAACCAGGGCCATATCAGCATACTGGTTATTGCAGGCATCCAGTATGTCCAGTCTCTCGAACCTGTACCGAGATAGCCCATTATCACAAGCATGATTAATTCATAGAACAAAAGATAAAAACAAATCAACACCGCTTGCTGTGCCAATGGATAAACACGCATACGCTGATGAGCACCTATTGTTAAATAAGCAATGAGTGTTAAACCGAATGCATTTTGCCCAAGTATCGTGCCTTGTTGTACATCCAGAATCAATCCCATACACCATGCCACTGAAACACCGATACGATCCGGCACGGCCATACACCAATAGATCAAAACCAATACAACCCAACTCGGCCGCCAGTTCACTGCCCAATCAGGTAAAGGTAATGCTGTTAACATAATGGCAATAACAAAACTAAAAATAATTAACCAGTTACCTTGTTTTGGTTGAGCTAACGGGATCATTTGATTGCAACCCCACTGGAATCAACTTCATTTTGTTCAATCTTTTGATAAGGCCAGACCATTAACACTTCCCGGCTTTTGCTTAATTGTGCGCTCGGCTTAATCACCACTTTTGCAAACGCTTCACCTGGATTACGTGTAATTTTTTCAATCTCTCCAACAGGATAACCAGATGGAAACCGACGGCCCAATCCGGAAGAAATAATTAAATCACCAACATGTATATCTGAATTATTAGGAAGGTTTTCCAGAAACAATTTATCATCCTGCCCATTACCTACAGCGATTGCACGCAAGCCGTTTCGATTCACTTGCACAGGTAAAGCATGATTCGGATCAGTCACTAACAAGACCGTACTTGAGAATGGGCCGACATGGATAATCTGCCCCATAATACCCGCTGCATCAACAATCGGTTGTCCGTCATAAGCGCCTTCACGCTGTCCTTTATTAATCACAATCTGGCGTCGAAAAGTCTGTAATTCAACGGCGATAAGTTCTGCAATCAATACCTTGTCATTCAACCGGAATGAAGATTCAAGCAAATTACGCAAGCGATTATTTTCACTTTCAAGCACTTCAAAGCGTTGTAATTTTGAACTGAACAATAAGTGCTCTTGTTTTAAGCGTTCATTTTCTTTTAATAACTGATCTCGCGTGACAAGAGATACAGACGCCCACTCAGTAAACTCGAACGGTAAGTTAACGATATACTGGAGCGGATATACCAATGTAGAGAGGCTTGAACGGATAATTTTTAAATGGCTATGATGATGGTCAATAACCATTGCAATGATTGAAAGGGTAACGAATACTGCAAAGCGGATATTTACCGAAGAACCTCTTTGAAACAGGGTGTTAATATGTCACCTCCGCTATCAATATTTACTCCTTAAAACCTGTTATAAAACTGTTACTCCACAGCAAGAATATCGGTTCCAAACTCATCAATCATTTCCAGATAACGACCACCACCTCTGGCAACACAGGTTAATGGATCTTCAGCAATAATAACGGGTAGACCTGTTTCCTCCATTAACAATCTATCGAGATCTCTTAATAATGCACCGCCACCGGTTAACACCAGACCACGTTCGGCTACGTCTGAACCTAATTCAGGTGGTGTTTTTTCCAATGCATTCTTAACTGCACTGACGATACCTGATAATGGTTCCTGTAAAGATTCCAGAATCTCGTTACTATTTAACGTAAAGCTTCGTGGGATACCTTCGGCAAGATTACGACCACGTACTTCCATTTCCTTAATTTCATTTGCCGGATAAGCGCAGCCGATTTCGTGTTTAATACGTTCCGCAGTCGATTCACCAATCAAACTGCCATAATTACGACGCACATAACTGATAATCGCTTCATCGAAGCGATCACCACCAATTCGAACCGAATCAGAATAAACAATACCGTTTAATGAAATAACAGCGACTTCAGTCGTACCGCCACCAATATCCAGTACCATCGAACCACGCGCATCACTAACCGGCATACCGGCACCGATCGCCGCTGCCATAGGTTCTTCAATTAAATGAACCGTACGCGCGCCCGCACCACTAGCTGATTCACGAATAGCACGACGTTCCACTTGAGTTGAGCCACAAGGCACACAAACCAGAACTCGAGGGCTTGGTTTAAATAAGGTTGAACCATGCGCATTACGAATAAAGTACTGCAACATCTTCTCAGTAATGGTGAAATCAGCAATAACACCGTCTTTCAAAGGTCGAATTGCGGTGATGTGACCCGGGGTTCTGCCCAGCATTCTCTTTGCTTCGACACCCACTGCGCGAATAGATTTCGCATTAATTTTGTCACCGTTCTTACGAATCGCAACAACGGAAGGTTCGTCCAGAACAATCCCTTTGCCTCGCACATAAATCAGTGTATTTGCCGTACCCAAATCAATGGATAAATCGTTGGAAAAAAAGCCTCTTAATCGATTAAACATTCAGTAAACCAGTTTTAAAATTATGCATTGTGATATAGTCTCGACAGGTAGCCTGTAGGAAGGAATTTGTGGGCAATTGTCTATGCCAGAACCTCAAATTATCAACGTTACGATACATTTTTAGCCTCATAACCGTGTCAAGATCGCCCAAAGATCACTTAGAGCAATAAGGACGTAACTTTAACAACGGTCGAGGCTTTGGGCAAGCTAAGGAATGTGATAAATTCCTATTTTTTCAATAAATAAGAACTGCAAGTTTATGTCTCTCGATAAATCAGAAGTGCAAAAAATTGCCTGGTTAGCCAGATTGGCAATCGACGATCAGGATATCTCAAATTACAGTAACGAA
>JBELBG010000015.1:9442-12844 GCA_042095435.1 Thiotrichaceae bacterium
TGGTCGAACAAATGAATTCTGTCGATACGGATGGAATCACACCCATTGCACACCCGCTGGAACTACCTGCACGACTCCGCGCGGATGAAGTAACAGAAAATAATCAACGTGATCACTTCCAGGAACATGCACCGCTCACAGAAAGCGGCTGCTATCTCGTGCCAAAAGTTATCGAATAAATTTTAAACGAATTTCTCAAGAAAAATCATATGCATCAATCTACTTTGGCAGAACTATCTACTGCTCTCGAAAATAAAAATATTAGCAGCGAAGAATTAACACAACTTTATCTTGATCGCTGCAAACGATATAACGACTCATTAAATTGTTTTATTACGATTAATGAAGATGAAGCTATAAAACAAGCAAAGCAAGCAGACAAGCAACGTGCAGAGAATAAACACACAGCCTTAACAGGTATTCCTGTTGCACAAAAAGATATTTTTTGCACAAACGGTATAAAAACATCTTGTGGCTCAAAAATGCTGGATAATTTTATTGCCCCTTATGATGCAACCGTTGTTGAAAAAATGAACGATGCCGGTTTTGTTATGTTAGGCAAAACAAACATGGATGAATTCGCCATGGGTTCATCAAACGAAACAAGTTTTTATGGCGCGGTAAAAAACCCGTGGAATACTGACACTGTACCCGGTGGTTCATCCGGTGGTTCGGCCAGTGCTGTTGCTGCGCGCTTAGCACCGATTGCAACCGGAACCGATACCGGTGGATCGATAAGACAGCCGGCTTCGCTTTGTGGCATAACCGGCCTGAAACCGACGTATGGTAGAGTTTCCCGCTATGGCATGATTGCCTTCGCATCAAGTCTCGATCAAGGTGGACCAATGGCATTAAGTGCAGAAGATGCTGCTTTAATGATGAATGTCATCGCCGGTTTTGATGAACGTGATTCAACTTCCGCAGAAAAACCCGTTGATGATTACACGGCAAACTTAAATAACTCTATAGAAGGTTTGAAGATCGGTTTACCAAAAGAATATTTTGATGAAGGTCTTGATAGTGATATTGCTAAAGTTGTTGAAGAAGGCATTAAAGAATTAGAAAAACTTGGTGCAATATGCAAGGAAGTTGCATTACCGAATACTAACTTATCTATTCCTGCTTACTATGTTGTTGCACCTGCAGAGTGTTCATCGAACCTGTCGCGCTTTGATGGTGTACGTTTTGGTTATCGTTGTGACGACCCTAAAGATTTATCCGACTTATATACACGTAGTCGAGGTGAAGGTTTTGGTAAAGAAGTAAAAAGACGCATCATGATTGGTGCTTATGTTTTATCTGCCGGTTACTACGATGCGTATTACTTAAAAGCGCAACAAGTTCGCCACTTAATTCGTGATGATTTCCAAAATGTATTTAAAGACGTTGATGTGATTGCCGGACCAACTGCAACGGGGACTGCATTTAAACTTGGTGAAAAATTAAATGACCCCGTCAGCATGTATTTGTCCGATATTTATACCGTGTCGGTTAACCTTGCCGGCTTACCGGCAATTTCAATGCCTGCAGGTTTTGTTAATGCGTTACCGGTCGGTATGCAGTTAATTGGAAATTATTTTGATGAATCACGATTACTTAATATTGCACATCAGTACCAGCAAGCCACTGACCATCATAAGGCCGTACCGGGAGGGTTTGAATAATGGAATGGGAAACAGTCATCGGACTAGAAATTCACTCTCAATTATCTACCTCCAGTAAAATTTTCTCAGGTGCAGCAACGACTTACGGTGCTCAACCAAATACACAGGCCTGCGCCGTAGATTTAGGTCTTCCTGGCGTATTACCGGTAATTAATAAAGAAGTGGTGAGCAAAGCTGTAAAATTTGGTCTGGCTATCGAAGCTGAAATTCCACCACGGTCAGTCTTTGCCAGAAAGAATTACTTCTACCCCGACCTACCAAAAGGCTATCAAATAAGTCAATTTGAATTACCAATAGTTAGTAAAGGGCATATTGAAATACAACTCGAAGACGGCTCTACAAAAACAGTAGGTGTCACCAGAGCACATCTTGAAGAAGACGCAGGTAAATCCATGCATGAAGGGTTTGGTGATTTTACTGGAATTGATCTTAATCGTGCAGGCACACCTTTACTGGAAATCGTTTCCGAACCCGATATGCGTAATGCCAAGGAAGCTGTTGCGTATATGAAGAAGATACATTCTATTGTTCGCTATCTTGAAATTTGCGATGGTAATATGCAGGAAGGTTCATTTCGTTGTGATGCCAATGTATCAATTCGTCCCAAAGGTCAGGAAGAATTTGGTACACGTACAGAATTAAAAAACATCAATTCATTCCGTTTTGTAGAGCAAGCGATCAATATCGAAGTAGAAAGACAAATTGATGTTTTAGAAGACGGTGGCGAAGTTATTCAGGAAACACGTTTATACGATCCGAATAAAAACGAAACACGTTCTATGCGTAGTAAAGAAGAAGCGAACGATTACCGCTACTTTCCTGATCCTGATTTATTACCTGTTGAAATTGAAAAGTCTTATATAGAACAAGTACGCGCTACATTACCGGAACTACCGGATGCAAAGAAACAGCGTTTCATCGATGAATTCAAGTTATCTGAATATGATAGTGGTGTACTTACAGCGCAAAAAGAATTATCAGATTATTTTGAAAGTTGTGTACAGGCCGCAGATGGTGAAGCCAAACTCAGTAGCAACTGGATCACCGGTGAGCTTGCTGCATCATTAAATAAAGAAAATAAAGACATTACCGAGAGTCCTGTCACCGCTGAAATGCTAGGCGGCATGGTCATGCGTATTAAAGACGACACCATCTCAGGAAAGATAGCCAAGCAAGTTTTTGAAGCCATGTGGAACTGCGAAGGCGATGCAGATTCCATTATTGAAAGCAAAGGCTTAAAACAAGTAACTGATACCGGCGCAATAGAAAAACTCGTTGATGATGTTATAAGCAATAGTCCAGATCAAGTTGGACAATACCAAGCCGCACCCGATGACAAAAAAGGAAAACTGATCGGCTATTTTGTCGGTCAAGTGATGAAACAATCACAAGGCAAAGCCAATCCGAAGCAAGTTAATGAATTGTTGCAGGAAAAACTAAAGACTCAGGAATAAGTCTCTCTTAAATTTCATTTTTTTTCCTTCCTATAAAGGAAAAATATTGCCATAGTCCTTTATATGCATCTGTAACTCTACTAATAACTGGATAGAATTCTTTTTCAAGTACAGGCAAGATGTGACTTTCCATCCTCACATGATTTATTCCCATCCAACGTCGAAAATGTTCGAAGCGACTATGGTGGAAATCGACAACTGCAATCACACCATTCTCATTAAGTTGTTCACGAGCAACTTTAATAGCTACATCCCAACCTGGATTAAACATAGTTAAAGCATAT
>JBELBG010000016.1:0-12457 GCA_042095435.1 Thiotrichaceae bacterium
GAGAAGAGTCAGATAAGGTAAAAGCGCTTGATTCTGGCGCGGATGATTACATTACTAAGCCCTTCTCTACCAAAGAGCTTGTTGCCCGGGTGAAAGCGGTATTAAGACGTTATTCGGATGATAATAACGGCGGAGCTATTGAGGTAGGCGGTTTATTGCTAAACCTAGATACCTATCGGGTCACAGCTAATGAACAAGAAATAGAGATAAGTCCGACCGAATTTAAATTACTTCACTTCTTTATTACCCATCCTGAACGGGTGTATAGTCGCTCTCAATTACTGGACCATGTTTGGGGTGAGAATGTCTATGTCGAGGAGCGTACAGTCGATGTCCATATTCGCCGGCTCAGGAAAACATTGGAGCCATTTGAGTTTGATAAATTTATTCAAACTATCCGCAGTGTTGGCTATCGTTTTTCAGCCCGCTAATGGTTCAACATTATGAAGCGCGACATCTGGCGTTTCATAGGGATCCTTTTTCTTAGTAGCCTCGTAGGCATTATCTCCGATCACTTCTCTCTTTGCCTGATAGCAGGTTTATTGTTATTTATCTGGTGGCAATACAGAGAATTTTCAAAAATAATTTTTTGGCTAAAGAAACGAAAAGTAGCCACCAGTCCTTCTCAGACAGGGCTCGTTGATGAACTCTGCCGTGAGATAGATTATCTTCGTGATAGAAACAAGTCTCGTAAAGAAAAGCTTTCTCGATATTTAAGACGCTTTCAGGAAGGCACGGGCGCCTTACCCGATGCAGTCATTATATTGGGCTCCCAAGGTGAGATTGAATGGGCCAATGTGAAAGCACATGAATATATTGGTGTCTTGTGGCCAAAAGATGCGGGGCTTCGACTGTCCAACCTTGTGCGTTTTCCGAAACTAGTCAAGTATCTCAATTCAATTGAGTCAGGATTAGAGAAAAGCTTACAAGTAACCTCTCCAGTCAATATAAAACTTGTACTCGAGATTCGTATCTCGCCTTACGGTGAAACACAAAAACTACTTATTGCCAGAGACATCACCGAAATTTCCCGAACGAACCAGATTCACAAGGATTTTATAGCGAATGCCTCTCATGAGCTGCGTACACCGTTGACGGTTATCTCAGGTTATTTGGAAGGTTTTGTTGATGATCCGGAATGCCCTAAGGGATGGGTGAACTATATGCAGCAAATGTATTCGCAATCTATTCGGATGCAACGCTTAATTCAGAGCCTAATGCAGCTCTCTATCCTAGAAGCGAAATCAGGTAAAAGTGAACATGATTTTATTCCCATTCCAGAGATGCTATTGGCAATTTGCAATGAAGCAAAATCATTGAGCGGGTTCATGAGCCATGATATTTCCCTCAACGCCGATCAAGACTTGTATTTAAAAGCGAACCAACAAGAAATTTATAGTGCATTTTCAAACTTAGTCTTTAATGCTGTTAAGCACACATCTGAACGTGATCGTATTGAAATAGATTGGTATGAAGATAATGCTGGTGCGCATTTTAGTGTCCGTGATAATGGCTTGGGATTTGCCTCTGAACATATACCACGATTAACAGAACGTTTTTACACAATCGATCCAGGACGTTCGAGAGAGAAAAGTGGTACCGGTCTTGGTCTTGCCATCGTTAAACATATTTTAGCCCGATATGATGGCAAATTGTTTATTGAAAGTAATCTCAATAAAGGTAGTTTATTTCGTTGTGATTTTCCTAAGTTACATATTCTTCATTCAGATGCTGTAACAAAAAAGCCTTTGAACGCGTGAGCTAGTTTTATAAACTACCGTTTGTCATAAAACTGTAATAACCTTTTCATTTCTCTGTCATTTGACTGACTGATAATCCTTCCTTCGAATTTTTTAGAAATCACAGAACGAGGTAATAAAACTATGAACGATAAACTTAGTGCAGAAGCTGTTCTTGAAGATCAGGAATTAATTAAAAAATTTCTAAAGGAAACGACTTTATTTCTCGGACCAGATCAAGAAATTATGCAATCGCATGACATCATGCCGATTACAGATAACAATGAATATTCTCTCAAGGAGATAAGTACAAATGAAGAATAAGAGACTCTCAATAATTTTAGTCGCTCTCTCATTGTCATTACCAATGACGGCAATGGCAGAAGACAGGGTAGATGCGGATTTATCAGATTACACAAAGGCAAGTGGTGTCTCAGGTAACATCAGCAGTGTGGGTTCAGATACATTAGCCAATTTAATGACCTTTTGGGCAGAAGAGTTTAAACGACTTTACCCAAATGTAAATGTACAGATTCAAGCAGCAGGATCTTCAACAGCGCCACCAGCATTAATACAAGGCACAGCAAACTTTGGTCCGATGAGTCGTAAGATGAAGGACAAGGAACTCGCTTCTTTTGAAAGTAAACATGGTTATAAGCCAACGGCAGTGGCCGTTGCGATCGATGCCCTTGCTGTTTACGTTAATAAAGATAACCCAATCGAAGGGTTATCTATCGCTCAAGTTGATGCCATGTTTTCTGCAACACGTAAATGTGGTTATGATAAAGACGTTACTACATGGGGTCATCTTGGTTTAACAGGTGATTGGGTAAATCGCCCTGTTCAACTGTATGGCCGTAACTCAGTTTCTGGAACTTATGGCTATTTTAAAAAGAAAGCCCTATGTAAGGGTGACTTCAAAGATAGCGTTAATGAACAACCTGGTTCTGCTTCAGTTGTTCAAGGTATAACCAAGTCACTCAACGGTTTAGGTTATTCTGGTATTGGTTATAAGACCTCTGGTGTTAAGGCTGTGCCGCTAACCAAAAAAGAAGGCGGAAAATTTATTGAAGCTACGCCAATCAATGCTTCTGCAGGGGCTTATCCATTAGGTCGTTTCTTATATGTCTATGTAAACAAACAACCTAACAAACCACTCTCTCCCCTTGAAAGTGAATTCATTAAGATGATCTTGTCAAAGACTGGTCAGCTTGTTGTCGTAAAAGATGGATATATCCCACTTCCTGCTAAAGTTGCGGCAAAAGAATTGACAAAGTTCGCTAAGTAGTAACAGTAGTTTGATTTTTCCTCCTTACTGTAAAAAAACCCCGCCGAGGCGGGGTTTTTTTTGGCCATAGTTTAACCTCATTCTATGAAGGACAGGAGTCCGAGAACGGTGTCTTATAGAAGCCTCAGTGGTGAACAAGGATACCAGGAGCGGTGCTCTCCATGGATGGTGTGAATTGATAAAAATTAAACTACTATGGCATCTCTGTTGATTTTATAACTTTATATTGGTGTTGTAACAGGACTGTCATATTTCAATCCTAGAATGTGCTCCCATGAATTTAAATGAAACAACGGTGGATGTCTTAGAGCACGATTTTAATTCCCCATCTGCTCGGAAATACCGTAAATGGCGTCACATTAAAGATGTCGCAACGCGCTATCTGATGGCCTTTGGTGGAGTCAGTGTGATTGCCGCGATCGTCCTTATCGCGTTTTATTTGTTATATATCGTCATTCCGATGTTTAAGTACGCTGAGATCGAACAAATAGCTATGTATTCCACACCGGGCAGCAGTGAAACGGAAACATTATATGTTGCAATGGAAGAACAGCGCGAGGTGGGACTTAGAATTAATAATCTGGGCCAGATAGTTTTTTTCAATACTGTAGATGGCGTAATACGCAGCACTGTTGATCTTGGGCTCGCGGATGATGTTTCTATAACAGCGGTATCAAATGGTGATCAAACTGAAAGGATCATTGGCTTAGGCTTGTCTGATGGTCGCGTGATGTTCTTTCAACACAACTATGCGGTATCTTTTCCGGATGACGTTCGATTGATAACCCCTAGTATTTTCTATCCCTTTGGTAATGAACCTATTCAGGCAAATGAAGTGGGCGACAATGTTATTCACCTCAGCGTTCAGTACGATAGTGATGCAGCCACCATCATTGCTCATGGAGCTGACTCAACCGTAAAGGTACTTAACCTTACAAAAGAAGAATCAATGTTAAGTGATGAGGTTGAGATCACTCGCGAAGAAAGTCTTATCACACTTGATACCGATGATGTTGTTGCTTTGCGGATTGATATTGAGCAGCGGGAAATGTATGTCGCGGATGGCCTAGGCAATATCTATTACTATGATATCAGTAATAAGTCAGAGCCACGTTTAGTCCAGAAAGTTAAAGCAGTTGATGACGGTATCAAGATTACGGCTATTGAGTTTCTTGCTGGTGGTATTTCAATATTAGTCGGGGACTCAAGTGGTCAGATTGCGCAGTGGTTTCCTGTGAGAGATGCTGACAATAATTATACCTTACAGAAAATTAGAACATTCAATAAACAGAAGTCACCGATTACTGCAATTGCTCCCGAATATTCGCGTAAAGGTTTTGTTGCCATCGATGAGAGTGGTAAAATGGGCATTTACCATACAACGGCACATCGGACAGTATTACTCGAACAAATTAATGATTATGCATTAAATTCAATTACCCTCGCCCCTAGAGCAAATGCTGCATTAATCGAAAATGATAAAGGTGAACTCCAATTCTGGCATTTTCACAATGAGCACCCTGAGATTTCATGGCAATCAATCTGGGGTAAGGTCTGGTATGAAAGTCGTGATAAGCCGGAATATATCTGGCAGTCGTCTTCTGCCAGCAATGACTTTGAGCCAAAGTTTAGTTTAACACCTTTGGCCTACGGCACATTCAAAGCAGCTTTCTATGCCATGATGTTTGCTATCCCTCTAGCCATTCTTGGGGCGATGTTCACCGCTTATTTTATGGCGCCAAAGATGCGACAAGTCGTTAAGCCAACGATTGAAATCATGGAAGCGCTACCAACGGTTATATTGGGTTTCCTTGCAGGTCTATGGCTGGCGCCATTTGTTGAACAGCATTTGCCAGGTATGTTTATCATGCTCTGCTTCGTTCCGCTTAGCATTTTGTTAGCTGCGGCAGGATGGGAGTTTGTTCCTAGTCATGTCAGGCATAAGGTGCCTGACGGTTGGGAAGCAGCTTTACTAATTCCCGTTATCATCATCGCTGTAACGATTTCAATACAGTTAAGTGGCCCGATAGAAAACTTATTCTTTGGCGGCAATACACCCTTGTGGTTAACTACGGAAATGGGCATTACCTATGATCAAAGAAACTCTATGGTGGTTGGTTTTGCTATGGGGTTTGCCGTCATCCCAACTATTTTCTCTATTAGTGAAGATGCGATTTACAGTGTACCTAAACAATTAACCACCGGTTCGCTGGCCTTAGGCGCTACATCATGGCAAACCATGATGCGTGTGATCATTTTAACCGCAAGTCCAGGTATCTTTTCTGCCGTTATGATTGGCCTTGGCCGTGCTGTCGGCGAAACCATGATTGTTGTTATGGCAACGGGTAATACAGCCATCATGGATATGAGTATCTTTGAAGGTTTTCGTGCCTTATCGGCAAACATTGCAGTAGAGATGCCAGAAACGGAAGTCGATAGCACACATTACCGAATTTTATTTTTAGGTGCCTTGGTGTTGTTTGCTGTTACATTCTTTTTTAATACGGTTGCCGAAGTTGTACGGCAACGGTTACGAACTAAATATAGTTCACTCTGATGAATTTACGCCTAAAAAATTGGTTTGATTCCGGAACGCCGTTTATTTGGTTAAATGCTGGCGCGGTTTCTATCTCAGTCGTTATGGTCGTTGGCTTAATCGCATTAATTGCAGTTCGTGGCCTTGGACACTTTTGGCCGGCTGATATTCATGTGTTTGATTATTATGCATCGCCAACTAGCGAGTCCGTTAGTTTAATGGGTGAATTGGTTGATGAAGAAAGCGTGTCACGTTCGCGTGCAGGTAATCCTGCGTATAAAGGAGAAACAATAAAACGTAATTTGATAAAAACTGGTAATAGAGATGTATCGGGTTTAGATTTTCGTTGGATACTTAATGCAGGAATTAAAAATAGTAGCTTACCTGATGATGCTATGGTTGTAGAACGTCATGAATGGGGCAATTTATATGGCTTTCTGATCGGTCTAGAAATAGAGGGTAAGCAGTTTAATGATAGCGAGTATCTTTGGGAGAAATTTCAAGAGACCATCTCTAAGAACAATAAGATCTTTTATAAAATAAGACACATCGAAAAAGATCTGATTGGTGCCATCAACTACAAGATGGAACGTTTAAGACTAAAAGAACGAGGTCTTGAATTAAAAGAAGAAAATACACCCGAGAAGATTCAAGCGCTCATTAGTGAACGGGAAGGTTTACAGATTGAATACAATAGTTATACCAACAGGCTAGAAAAGCTCTATACCACATTAAACAGCTCCAGCTTTATTGCAAAAACGGCTGGCGAAAAAGAAATTAAAGTGGGTTTTTCAAAAGTGGTACGTGCTTATCAACCCAATGCAATGGGGTCGTTCGCGAAAATAGGTTTCTACTTTCAAAAATTGTGGGAGTTTCTCTCCGCAGATCCACGCGAAGCAAATACGGAAGGCGGTATTTTTCCGGCAATATTTGGTACGGTATTAATGGTGATGATCATGGCCGTGTTGGTCACACCTTTTGGTGTTATAGCGGCTGTTTATCTGCGCGAATACGCCAATCAAGGACCAATAACACGACTCATTCGAATAGCAGTAAATAATCTGGCAGGAGTGCCCTCTGTTGTTTATGGCGTGTTCGGGCTCGGTTTCTTTGTTTATTTTCTCGGCGGTTCAATTGATCAGTTATTGTTTCCGGAAGCATTGCCGGCCCCGACTTTTGGTACGCCCGGTTTACTTTGGGCTTCTTTAACACTGGCTATATTAACGGTGCCGGTTGTGATTGTTGCTACCGAAGAAGGGTTATCTCGTGTGCCACGCGCGATTCGCGAAGGTAGTTTGGCCTTAGGCGCAACTAAGGGAGAAACAATGTGGCGAACAGTATTGCCAATGACCGCTTCGGCCATGATTACCGGTTTGATTCTAGCAGTTGCCAGAGCTGCAGGTGAGGTAGCACCGCTCATGCTAGTCGGTGTTGTGAAATTAGCACCCTCATTAGGTTTAGATGGTAATGCGCCATTTCTACATCTGGATAGAAAGTTCATGCACTTGGGTTTCCATATCTATGATGTTGGTTTTCAAAGTCCGAACGTTGAGGCAGCAAGGCCGTTAGTTTATGCAACTGCCCTTTTACTCATAGTATTAATTATAATTTTAAACCTGACAGCTATACGAATTCGTAATACTCTTAGGGAGAAATACCATGCAGCAGAACAGTCTTAATTTGGCTGAAAGAAATGAAGCAGACTCAGAGGAAGTAGCAGTGACCAAACCTAATACAACTACGACGACCCATGCTATCGATATGAGTAGTATCGTAAAGTCAGGTGTGGATGCCAAACTTGCTGATAAAAAAGTATGCGTAGAGGTCAGTGACTTCAATCTTTTTTATAGTGGTGCGCAAGCACTAAAAAATATTAATATAATGATACCTGAGAAAAATGTAACTGCATTTATTGGTCCTAGTGGTTGCGGCAAGTCTACATTGTTACGTTGCTTCAATCGTATGAATGACTTAATTGATGGTGTTACGACTGAGGGTGCGATTAAAATCGAGGGTAATGATATCTTCGATAAAGGAATAAACGTTGCCGATCTGCGTCGGCGTGTTGGTATGGTTTTTCAAAAACCAAATCCTTTTCCAAAATCTATTTATGAAAATGTAGCATATGGACTGCGCATCCAAGGGATAAAAGATCGCCGTACTATCGATACCGTTGTTGAAAAATCGCTACGTGCCGCAGCACTCTGGAACGAAGTTAAAGATCGTCTTGATGATTTGGCGATGGGCTTATCGGGTGGTCAGCAACAACGTTTGGTAATCGCTCGCGCAATTGCGATTGAACCAGAAATTATCCTGTTGGATGAACCTGCATCAGCACTGGATCCAATTTCAACATTAAAGATCGAAGAATTGATCTATGAATTAAAAGACAAGTATACGATTGTCATTGTTACGCACAATATGCAGCAAGCTGCGCGCGTATCCGACTATACCGCATATATGTATATGGGCGAGATGATCGAATTCGATGATACAAGTACTTTATTTACTAATCCGAATGAAAAAATGACTGAGGATTATATTACTGGACGTTACGGATGATGACGCTACAAGGGGAGAATAAAAATGGCTGATGGCGCAGTAAACCAACATATTTCAAAACAGTTCGATGATGAACTAGAAAACGTTCGCGAGAAAGTTCTCTCAATGGGCGGTTTGGTTGAGCAACAACTTAATAACGCACTTAAGTCACTTATTGATAGTGATATTGATCTAGGAAAAGCAGTTATTAAAGCTGAAGTTCAGGTAAATTCATATGATGTTTCAATAGATCAAGAGTGTACAAAAATTTTGGCCAGACGCCATCCCGCTGCGGGCGATCTACGTTTGGTAATGGCAATAACGAAAACGATTACCGATCTTGAACGCGTCGGTGATGAAGCAGAAAAGATCGCAAAGATGGGGCTTGTGTTAACCGATAAACAGGCGGCCAAGTCTTATTATGTCGGCATCAATGCGATGGGCAATCTGGTGAGCCGATTGTTGCATGATGCATTGGATTCGTTTGCACGTATGGATTCGAAAAAAGCAGTAGAAGTCGCGGGTAAAGAAGCAGAGTCAGATGATCAATACGGTGCAATGCTCCGACATCTCATCACTTATATGATGGAAGACCCACGGAATATCAGTAGTGCGCTGGATGCAGTCTGGGTTGCTCGCGCATTAGAACGTATTGGTGACCACTCGCGTAATATTTGTGAAAATATAATCTATCTTGTGGAAGGTGAGGACGTGCGCCACACTAGCATAAAATATATGGAACAGATTGTTTCAGATAATCAATGACTATTAAATTAGTTTTTGTAAACTACAAAAAATTATCCGAAAATTGCTGACAAGATATAGAAAAATATTATCGCTAGTATGCCTCCTGCGGGTAGCGTAATAACCCATGACATAAATATTGATCCGATCATCCGCAAATTCAAAGCAGAGATGCCCCGAGCAAAACCAACACCTAACACTGCACCTACCAAAGTATGAGTTGTTGAAATCGGAATGCCCGTGCCAGAAGCAATTACAACAGTAATTGATGCTGACAAATCAGATCTACAAAAAGTATTAGAAACGCAGTCTCGGAAGGAGCTTAAAACAAAAAACTATTCTTCTCGTTTGACAGCCCGATAACCAATATCCTGTCTGTAGAACATCCCTTCATAGCTGATTTCTTTTAATGCTTTATATGCTTCTGCTTGTGCTATGGTGACTGATTCACCTAAACCCGTGACACATAAAATGCGACCACCGGATGTGACTATGTCATTACCATCATTTTTAGTTCCTGCATGAAACACTTTTACGTTATTATTATCTGCATTTACTAATCCGCTAATCACATCGCCTTTGCTTGCGCTTTCTGGATAACCTGCGGATGAGGTTACAACACCTAACGCTGCACGGTGATCCCATTCTGCATTGCATTCGTTTAAGTTACCTTTTGTCCCTGCGAGGCAAAGTTCTACCAAATCACTTTTAAGTCGCATCATGATTGGTTGTGTTTCTGGATCACCGAATCGACAATTAAACTCTAGTGTCTTTGGCGTACCGTCTTTAGTAATCATGATTCCTGCATAAAGAAAACCAGTATAGGTTCTGCCTTCACTTTCCATGCCTTCTACTGTTGGGATAATGACTTCTTGCATTATACGATCGTGCATTACAGCATCTACAACTGGGGCAGGGGAATAGGCACCCATACCACCTGTATTTGGCCCGGTGTCACCTTCATCACGCGCTTTATGATCTTGAGAGCTAGCAAGTGGTAATATATTTTTGCCATCGACCATCACTATAAAACTGGCTTCTTCGCCTTCAAGAAACTCTTCAACCACAACACGATGACCCGCTTCACCAAACTTATTACCGGACAACATATCGTTGATAGTATTTATCGCTTCCTCTTCGTTTGTTGCAATAAAAACACCTTTTCCCGCAGCTAAGCCATCGGCTTTTATTACTATGGGGGTGAATTTTGATTTTACATATGTAATCGCCGGTTCGACTTCTGTAAACACATCGTAGTCTGCGGTAGGGATTTTATATTTCTTTAAAAAGTCTTTTGTGAATGATTTCGAGCCTTCAAGAATCGCTGCCGCCTTTGATGGACCAAAGCAAGGCAATCCTGCTTGTTTAAACTCATCAACTATACCTGCAACCAAGGGTACTTCAGGGCCTATGATCGTTAACATAATCTTTTCTTTTGCAGCAAATGTCTTTAACGCATTTATATCTTCTGCACTAATCGCAACATTCTCTATTTTGTTTTCAGTTTCAGTGCCTGCATTGCCGGGGGCTACATAGACCAGTTCAACTTGATCCGACTGCGCTGCCTTCCAAGCCAAAGCATGTTCACGGCCACCACCACCTACGATTAATATCTTCATTAATGTAAGAAGTGTCTTATGCCAGTAAAGACCATGGCTATACCATGTTCATCCGCGGCAGCAATAACTTCATCATCACGCATTGAACCGCCAGGCTGTATGACTGCCTTCACACCAACCTCTGCAGCTGAGTCAAGCCCATCTCGAAATGGGAAGAAGGCATCTGATGCCATTACCGAACCTGCTACTTCCAACTTTTCGTCTGCGGCTTTAATTGCAGCAATGCGTGCGCTATAGACACGGCTCATCTGACCAGCGCCAATACCTAAAGTTTGATTATTCTTAGCATAAATAATTGCATTAGATTTAACGTATTTAACAACATGCCAAGCAAAAATCAGATCATTAATCTCCCGTCCACTCGGCGCTCTCTTTGTCACTACCTTAAGACCTTCTCTTGTTATAACGCCCTGATCGTTATCCTGTACTAATAAACCCCCACTGACGCGTTTCATATTGAGTTGTTGGATCGTACCTTCACGTTTGCCTGCTTCTAATAATCGTACGCCTTTCTTGGTCGCAATTATTGCAATGCACTCAGGCGCAATACTTGGTGCAATGAGCACTTCTACAAATTGTCGTTCAACAATGGCTTTTGCTGTTTCAGCATCAAGCTCTCTATTAAAAGCAATGAT
This sequence comes from Thiotrichaceae bacterium, assembly GCA_042095435.1. GTDB lineage: Bacteria > Pseudomonadota > Gammaproteobacteria > Eutrophobiales > Eutrophobiaceae > UBA7359. The sequence continues at coordinate 11,103 of JBELBG010000016.1, forward strand.
TCCACCAAAGGCTGATGTCGGGTCAGTAGCATAAGCTCGGTCGTAGGCTTCTAGGACAGAACTGCCAGTTGCCACGCCGCAAGGATTTGCGTGTTTTACTATCACACATGCTGTTTCTTTGAATGACAGCACACATTCCAGTGCAGCGTCTGTATCGGCAATATTATTGTAGGAAAGTTCTTTGCCCTGAATTTGCCTCGCGCTAGCCAATGTCCCTGCTGGCGGATCCGGTTCAGTATAAAACGCTGCCGATTGATGCGGGTTTTCGCCATATCGTAAATCTTGTCGCTTTTTAAATTGAGTAGAGTACGTAAGCGGAAAATTTATTGGCTGTTTTGTTTCATCAAGCGAACCCAGATAATTTGATACATTAGCATCATAGTTTGCTGTATGAGCGAATACTTTTTGCGCCAAACGGAATCGAGTTTCATCACTTACGCTTGCGTTATTTTCTTTTATTTCTTTTAATACATCATCGTAATCGGCTGCATCAACAACAACGGTGACCGAAGCATGATTCTTTGCCGCTGATCGCAACATAGCAGGACCGCCGATATCGATATTTTCTATCGCATCTGCCAAACTACAATCGGGTTTGCTTACTGTTTGTTCGAAGGGATATAAATTCACAATAACAAGGTCGATACTATCGATATCATGAACTTGCATAACCGCATCATCCACTCCACGTCGACCTAATAAACCGCCGTGAATTTTGGGATGCAGGGTTTTTACTCGACCATCCATCATCTCAGGAAAGCCGGTGTAGTCTGAGACCCCGACCACATCAATATTATTATCGGCTAATAATTTTGCTGTACCACCTGTTGAGAGTATGCTGATGCCAAGTTCATTTAACCCTTTACATAATTCAACAACTCCAGACTTATCAGAAACGCTAACCAGCGCACGTTTTACTGTTGGCATAAAAATTTATTTCCTCTCTGTAGCAACCATTCGAATGAATGATGTTGGTCAGTATATTAATCCAATCCGTATTTTTTTAATCGACTACGTAAGGTCACTCTATTTAAGCCGAGTATTTTTGCAGCATGAGTTATATTTCCCTGCGTATGTTTCATAACAACTTCGAAGAATGGTTTTTCTACTTCTTCTAAAAACAATCCATGGAGATTGCTTGCTTCATATCCATCAAGATCTTCAAAATAGGCTTCCATTGCTCTTTGTACGTTATCTGCCAAACACTTTTCTGGTGTTTTCTCGCCGTCGTATGTAGTTTGTTTTCTTAGTTTTGATTTTATCATGCCGCTAATGCCTGTTGTCCTTGAAAATAATTCTTTATAACGTCTATCTGTTCATCTGATTTTTCAACACGATTAATTACCGCGCGAAAT
>JBELBG010000017.1:0-12299 GCA_042095435.1 Thiotrichaceae bacterium
AATAACGATATCGGGATCAATATCGCCTTCTTCGTGTTCTAAAGCTAGGAACTTACCAGTGCGTCCCATACCGCTTTGAATTTCATCTGCAATAAATAACGTTCTATATTTATGACATAATTCCTGTGCTTGTTTCAGATAGCCGGTTGGCGGAATGTTAACGCCTTTTCCCTGAATGGGTTCTACTATGAATGCAGCTATTTCATTTCGAGATAATGCTTTTTCAAGTGCTTCTATACCACCAAAAGAAACCTGGATACAATTGGGTAATAATTTTCCAAAACCTTCACGAAAAGTTTCATCGCCATTGACTGAAAGCGAACCATTACTAAGCCCATGAAATGCTTTTTTTGCATGAATAATGCCTGAGCGGTTGGTAGCACAACGAGCAAATTTAATGGCTGTTTCAACACCTTCGGTACCTGAACTAGTGAAATAAGCATAATCCAGTTCATTTGGCATACGTTGTTTCAGTTCTTTAGCCAGCAGCCCGGAAAGTAAAGGTGCATCTAATTGCACAAGACTAGGGTAGTCAGACTCCATGAAATCAATTAATGCTTGACGAATTTCAGGGTTGTTTCGGCCAACATTAAACACGCCATACCCGGATAGCATATCGAGATAACGGCGACCCTTGATATCCCAAAAATATTGACCTTCTGCTTTTGTATAGCACTTATCAAAACCTATTGTGCTTAAGGTCTTGGCGAAACGCCGATTAACATGTTTTTCATGCAAATCGTAATTTTCGCCTCTGGCGCTGGCAAGGAGTTGTTTAATATCTAGAGCCATCGATTTCTAGTCCGTTAAACTATCTTTATGCGATATAGAATAATCTGAGTATTCTGTTCTTGCTAGTATTTGTTAGTGAATTTTACGGATTTTTTAGAATATTACACACAGCGGATTCCATTTTTGTTAAATTTATCACATCCATAATTTCTATATCATAAGAGTGACGAATATTAATGCAAAATTGGTATAACTTACCTGTTTATTACGATGTCTCGTTTTCGCATGAAATGTCAGAAGAGTTGGCTTTTTTGAAAGCTGCCTTTAAATATTATTGCAAATCTTCATGTCCGAAAATATTGGAGCCTGCCTGCGGTACTGGGCGACTAATTATACCGTTAGCCAAAACAGGCTTTGTGTGTAGCGGTTTTGATTTCAATGAATATGCACTCGATTATCTGAATAAGAAGTTAAATAGACAAAAACTAAAAGCGCATATTTTTAATGCAGACATGACCAATTTTCAGGTTAAGGCAAAACATTATGATGCCGCATTTTGTACTGTTGATACATTTCGACATTTGTTAACAGAGAAGCAGGCTAAACAACATTTAAAAAACGTTGCCAGAGCGATAAAGAAAAATGGAATTTATGTGCTTGGTTTACATTTAATCCCTGAAAGAGACAGAGTGAGAAATAGTGTTATACGTTGGACAAATCGAAGAGGCGGTCTGACAGTTAAAACAAGTATGGCAATGATTGGAACGGATAAACAAAAAAGAACAGAAACATTAAAAGTTGTGTTAAAGCCCGTAACTAAAAATAGAAGAGACAAATATACTTCAATTTATCAATTAAGAACCTATACTTTAAAACAGCTAATGAAACTACTGGAAAATACATCCGTGTTTTCAGTAGAAAATGTTTATGATGAATACTATGATCTGGATAGGCCGATAAGCCTTAATTCAAGATCTCAGTATGCTGTGCTAATATTACGGAAGCTTTAGCGAAAAGGTTATTTTTTATTAAAACCGGCCAAGCTTGAGAATGAAAACATATAATCACTGTCAGGCAAGGGTGTATGACATGCCGCACATGCAAGTTTATTTTCTTTAGCGGAACCATCTGTATTGTATATAGCAAAACCCCAGTTTTCAGCGCGGTCCTCGGCATTAAAACTGTCATCCCAATCAGATCTTTTCTCCATGACGGCAACAGCTGCAAACTTTCCTTTTTCAAATAACCCTGCGCTATTAGTGATTTTATTACCATCTTCATCTAATTTTGCTTTATAAATTTCCATAATGATTTTTGAACCATCAGCAAGTTTTCCATCTTTAACGGAATTTATGGCTATTTCGTTAGCATACATAATAGCTGATTGTTTACCGTTAACCCTGTTTCGTGTGTCATATTGAATAAACTCTGTTTTATAAGCTTCAGGAAAACTAACGTGCTCAGGATTACCTCCTGCATAAGCAAACAGGCTGGTTGATAAAGCGATACAAAAGGAAATAGTTTTTTTCATTGATACTCTCCAAATTAAGTTTATAAACATAATTTAGTGTTAAAATGTAAGTATGCTAAATTGTGCTAACAGTATAGTAGAGATAAAGTATGCGGAAAGTATTTAGTACACGAAATAAATAGATTGGCTTTTATAAAATGGGACCTAAACTAGACGAACAGCTTTGTTATAGCTTGTATTCAACATCACGAGCGATAACTCAGGCATATAAATCATTGCTTGATCCACTAGGGTTAACCTATCCGCAGTATGTTGTCATGATGGCCTTATGGGATAAAGAAGCGGTGAAAATAAGTAAAGTGGCTGATGCCACCGGTCTCAGCAATGCTACATTGAGTCCATTGTTAAAACGACTGGAAGTCAATGGCTATATTGAACGAAGATTTGCTGAAGAAGATGAGCGTCAGAAATCAATATTGTTAACGAAAGTGGGCAAGGCATTGGGCAAAAAGGCCAAAAAAGCAAGTGAATTAGCCTTATGTGCAACGGGTCTAAATGAGAAAGAGGTCACTAAGTTAATGACTCTTTGTACCTTAATCAAAAACAATTTAAACAAAGAGTGACGTTATTCGAAATAGTGTGGTTTAGTAATTTTTAATTTTTGATGGGAATCACATTTAAAAATTAAAAATATAGATACGAATATATCTCCTGCAGAGATAGTTTATAATTAATAAAAAAAACTTGAGTTATGAACGATAAAATTAAGAACGGTACCATCCAGGTTCTGGATGGCAAGGAATGTATTTTTTATGATGGTTACTGGGTACGCCATTATCATACCAATGCAGAGAGTCTTGCTGATAAAAAGCAAATGATTGATCAATTGACACGCAGGGTTTTTCATAATGTTGAACCGGGCATTAATACACCGGGACATCGTGTTGAAGAAATCAGGACTATATATAATAAAGAGAGCTGCGCTGCAAAGAAAAGAGTCAAAGGTGCCATGCTTGCCGGTTCGCTTCTGAACCGTGGCAGAGATATTCTGAAAGCTATTGTTGAGCTGGAAGAGGCAGGAATTAAAATTGAGACTAATAATGAGTTGCTTGATGAGTGCGGTAAGTGCTTTATAGAAGCTCTCGAACTCGGCAAAAACATTAAATTAATTCACGGTGATGATAACGTTAATGATGTTAATGAGCTTTGGGGTGAACCCTTCAGAGTCTTCTCTTTACCTATTGAAGAATATTATCAAAGTCGATATATCAAGATTGTACAAACTATGTCTGAAATAGATCAGGTAACGGAAAAACTTATTAGTTTGATTGAGTTATTTCCGCTATTTGTAGATGTGAAAGATAAGATACTGGAATTAAGTACGGCTTCGAAACTGGCCTGTGAAACTTTACGCAATGATCCTGTTATCTTTGAAATATGGCCGCGCTATGTTATTGCCAAGGAAGCAATTGAAGAATTTACGATAGATCTTTCTTCAGTAAAAAAAGCTGAAATACGTGCTAAATACAAGAAAGGTTATTATCTGATAAAAGAGGGAGGTTCATTACTGACGATATTATCATCACTAAGAGTACCAATCCCTGCAAGCGTGAAAAATTATATTAAGAAATGCGATGAATATATTATTTAATATAGCCTTATATTAATTATTAAGGTTTTTTAACTTATACCATGTGATAATAGCAAATACTGGAGCGCCGACTGAGGCGCCAAGCAGAAAAGGGTAATGCCAACCTAGCCAGACAACCGGCGCAAATAAATATAGTACATCATCAAAATCAAAACCGGCAAAGCCGGGATAAGCTTTTTCTCCAGTGTCTTTTTGGGCTTGATCGATGATTTCTGCCAGTATTTCTGCTGCAACAACGCCTGCTGCTGCGCTAATACCCATGAGAATTGTCCAATAACCGAGTGCACTTTCTCTTAGACCTATACCAATACCGACAAAAAATAATGCGGTGACGGAAACATCGCAGAAATAGTCTAGCTTGTGTCCCCATTCACTGGTCTTGCCACTAACACGTGCTAGCTCACCATCAGCACGGTCTAGAAATGCAGAGAATAACCATAAAAGTCCGCCATATAGGTTCCATTCATCTGTTCCTATAGCAAATGCAGTACAAGCAGCTAAACCACTTATTAAACGTAGAATAGTAAGGTGATTAGGTGTGACAGGCGTGTTTACAAGTGGCAGGATACAAATACGCGCTATTTTATGTGTCCAGGAATCTCCGACCATGAAGCTAAATCTTATTAAGAATTAAAACCGGAAAGTTGAATATCAAACTTTTCTATCGTACGTTTTATACGTGCATGAGTTAGCGCTTTGAACTCTGCTTCAAATTCATAATCATTTGCAGCCGCATCAATATCATCCCAACGCTCTGTTGCCGGATGCATATAGATTTCTGTTACACCATCTTCAATGTGAGGCAAAATTCGAATTAATGTATCGATATTCATGTGACCACTATCATATAAGCCAAAGATGGTGTCGTTGTAATTAATATTACGAATAGCACACTGCTTTTTCATGCTTGAAGAAAAAGGCTTAAACAATAACCATTGAGCATAACGTTTAAGCTTATCTTTATTATTATCAATAATGGATTCAAGTAGCGGTTCATTCGGTATACGAATAGCCGTTAAACCAAACTCACTACCAATAGTTAGAATTAAACTGAATACAGTCGGATGTAAATGCATATGGTTATGTGCATTGACATGATCCAGTGTTAAACCTGTCGCTTTAAAGGCTTCAAACTGTGCACGTATCTCTTTTTCAAGCTGAAACTTTGCTTCCGCATTGAAAAACATTTTTACACCGCTTGAAACCTGTGATGATGCAAATTCAGCATCACTATTTACTAAAGCAGGAATTTCAGCTGCAGGCAGTGTTGATTTACCATTACTAAGTACGATATGCAGACCAACCTTTAAATCAGGAAGTGCTTTTGCTATTTCGACTGCCTCGTTTGCAGCAGGCGCAGATACCATCAAGCTTGTGCTTGTCAGTATGCCTTTTTCATGGGCCTTTTTAACAGCTTCATTAACCGGAGAGGAAAGGCCAAAATCATCTGCGGTAACAATTAACTTTTTCAGGCCGCGCTCTCCCGTCCAAACAGGAATTTGAAGAACTCCACACCTTCACGTGCACGGCGTTTCATTACCTCCCAATCACGGCACATTTCATAAAAAAGCGTGACCATCTTGAACGGACGAAAATAGAAACGTTTGTAAAAGTTATCAACTGCTTCAAAAATTTCTTCGCTAGGCAGATGGGGATAACTTAAAACTGAATGTTGAACACCATCATCACCTACCAAAGTTTCATCATCAATTAACCAGCCGTTCTCTGTCGCTTGTTTGTATAACAAGGTGCCGGGGTAAGCTGCCGGTAATGAAACCTGAATGGTTTGTGGATTTAATTCCTGTGCATACTTGATTGATTCTTCAATTGTCTCTTGCGTTTCACCTGGTAAGCCAACAATGAATGTACCGTGAATGACTATGCCGAGTTTGTGACAGTCCTTGGTAAATTGTCGGGCTATGTCAGTACGAATACCTTTCTTGATATTAATCAATATTTGCTGGTTACCCGATTCATAACCGACCAGTAATAAGCGTAGACCATTGTCTTTCATGATCTTCAATGTTTCGTAAGGTACATTAGCTTTTGCATTACATGACCAAGTAATACCGAGCTTACCAATCTCTTTTGCTAACGCTTCAACGTAAGGAATATTGTCCGTTAAGGTGTCATCGTCAAAAAAGAATTCTTTAATTTCAGGAAAGTTATCACGTGCATAAGTTAATTCTTCAATTACATTTTCAACCGACTTATGACGATAGTTGTGACCGGAAATAGTTTGTGGCCATAAACAGAAAGAACAATGTGATTTACAACCACGACCCGTATAGAACGACATGTATGGGTGCAACATGTAGCCATTGTAATAATCTGTCGTTACCAGGTTTTCCTTATAAATAGGAGTGACTGGTGGCAAGCTATCCATATCTTCAATCAAAGCGCGTGGCTTATTATGAACGGGTTTGCCGTCTTTCTTGTAAACAATACCGTCAACTTCTGAAAGAGGTTTACCTTCAGCAATTTCTTTAATAGTAAAGTCAAATTCATTACCGGCAACAAAATCAACCGCATCAGATGCGGTGACGGTTTGGTCCGGATTAACTGCAACGTGTGCTCCACAAAAACCGATAATTAAATTAGGGTTTTTTTCTTTATATGCTTCTGCAATTTTCACATCATTAGCGAATGACGGTGTGCTGGTATACATAACCAGAAATTCATAGTCATTAGCTAACGGTAGAATTTCTTCCAGACTGATACCGCGTGCAGGCGCATCGATTAAACGACTGCCTTCAACAAGCGCGGCAAGTTGTGCCAACCATGTTGGATACCAGAATGATTTTACTTCGCGTGTACATTGATAACGAGAACCTGCTGCGCCATCAAAACCGTGAAACGAGGGCGGGTTTAGAAATAATGTTTTTAACATTGCTTAAAAATACTCCGAATTAATAATCTTGTGTTGTAGCCAGATCAGGAATCATTTCTTCCTCATCTATAATGCTTTGTTCTGTGTGAATCAGACCGGCTTGATCGACATTAAATGAATTATTACGCCATTGAATTGAATTGCCTGTAAAACTAAGTACGCGTATGCAAAAGGTTAATAGATCACGTAATGGTATTAATAATATAGAGCCGGCATGATTGGAACCGGCAATACTTGCACTTCTATAATGTAAAAATAGTCGTGCAACCATGACGACAAGTATAGGCATTAAGGCCCATTCAATCAGACCCGTGTTCAGGTAAATCGTCAGTGCAGCGATTAAGCTAATAACCATTGTGTCAGTTAAAAAAGTAAAGGCATAGCCAATAGGCTCAACTCTTCTTAGTGTTCTTGCCCAGCGTAATTCATGTGAAACTAAATCTTTTAGTGAAGCTTCTTCAACAATATTTTCAACGATAAAATGTGATAAGTGAACTTTATAACCCAAATCTGAAACAAGCTTACCCAGCATATAATCATCGGCGAGATAATTTGATAAGGCTTTAAAACCGCCTATTTTTTCCAGAAGATCTCGACGGACTACCATTGTTGCGCCAAGGCAGTATTTAATTGGTTCGATTAATTTTGAAATTAATACTGAAGGTAAAAACCACGAATTAATGAACATGGCATTTAATGAAGAAGCAATGTTACCTACTGCGGTACCAGAATAGAGGCAAGTAACCGCGCCTACTTCAGAATTTGAAAATGCAGGCATAACATTTGAAAGATAATCAGTTGGTACACGCATATCACTGTCTGCAACAAGTAAGTAATCATACTTGGCTGTTGGATACATATTTATCAGGTTAGACACCTTATGATTTGCACCGTGAATTTTTGAATTAACGACGTAGCTTATATCTATTTTTTTAAATTCCTTGATTACTTTTTTAATCAAAGGAATAGCAAGATCTTTTTCATCATGTACACCAAAGATGATTTGATATTCAGGATAATCTTGTCGACAAAAACTACGTAAGTTATCCAACATCTGGGGATCTAATCCATAAACAGGTTTCAGAACAGTAACTGATGGCTGAAAGTCGGTTGCTGAAAACTTTTTACGTTTCAGGTCAAACAGTTCGAGCGCAATGAGCGCGAAACCCAGATAACCGAGTGAACACAGGCTCAAAAAGATGACAAAAATATTAAAAAGCTCAAATTGCATGGTTTAACCGTTTTTATATTTAAATTTCAGCAGAGACACCTTTAAAAAAGTTATTACTTAACAATAACTTGCAAATGGAAATTATAGTTCTATTTAGCCTATCTAAACAAGAGAAAAAATTTCACTTTAATGCCCCAAATATAAACGCGAAGCATATTGATTTTGTTGCATTAAAGCAAATTTTTACAAATTTATTACAGAATGATACACATTCGGTTTACGCCGCTTTTTTTTCGGGTTTTTTCAGCAAATATTTGGCTTCTATATTGTGCCAGTAGAGTAAGCCGGGTAAATCTACGCTCAGTTCCCTAATACGAGTTGCTAGTGAGATAGTTAATGCTACTTCCGGGGTTAAACCAATCAATGCACCTAACATCACATAACCACCTTCCTGCACGCCATAACCATTAGGGATGACAAAGGCAATGTCGGTAATAATCGATGTCAGACTCTTTAGCATTAATGCCTCAAATATGCTGATAGGAAAGCCGAGAAGGTAACAAGCCAACCAGACTTCGGAGGTTTGCCAAATCAATCCGATAGTGCGCCAGAGAATTGAAATAAAGAAACGTTTTTTGTTGCTGTAGATTTCTTTTACAATTAAATCAACATCTTGCGCCTTATTTGTGATTTGTCCCCAGCCGTCTGAAGTATGAAACTTACCTATAAATCGTGTAACAAAACCAAATAGTCCAGCGCGTTGAATAATGACAAAACCGACAATCCCAAGCCCGAGCAAGAATGTACCGAGCATAATCCATTTTGCTAATTCATTATCTATAGCCAGATAAACCAACAATGCTGTGCCAATAATTGCCCATGGAACCAGAGCCAGAGCCTGAACGGTTTTATCAACCAGAACTGAGGCGCTGGCATCAATGCCGCCTCTGCCCCAAAGCATTAATAATCGGGCCTTGGCAATTTCACCACCTATTGTTGCAACGGGTAATAATGTATTAATTGCTCTGCCCATCCACAGGGCCAAAGATAATTCCTTGAATGGTGGAATTCTTTCTACCGGGAAGAGGTAATACCAGGAAATAACGGCAAAAAAGAGGCTGGGTAACCAGACTAGGGGTAACAATAATAATGTAAAACCGGATTCGAGCAGTAATGCAACAATTTCATCGATTCCCTGCCAGGCAATCAATAAAGCCATTATTAACAGGCCAGCCAACAAGCCAATGTAGGAGACGATTCGAATCATGTAAAAAAGGAAAGTTGTTAGATTTTAATTTTGAAGCTTATTAGAATACAAAGCGGATTTGTAACATACTAAACAATCAATTCATACCCGTAACGCAGAATCATATTTCATGACAAAAGAAATTCAGGATTATTCCGAGCAGATAACAAAGCCGACACAATTGTTTCCTTTGGTACGACACATGTCTTATCGACTCACGCCAATACTATTAAATACCTCATTAACACCAAATCAAGTTACTAGTATTTCAATGGCGATGGGGCTAATCGGTGCTGCCTGTTTTGCATTTGGCAGTATTATCATGGGCATTATTGGCGGGTTATTACTCACAGCAAGTTATACTTTTGATAACTGCGATGGTGAAATTGCACGTATCAAAAATATGTCGTCCAAGTTTGGTGCAAAACTTGATGATATGTCGGACTGGATGGTCGATGCGAGTTTCTTCGCGGCATTAGGTTACGGCACAACACTCGCAACCGGGCAGTGGTTTTGGGCCTGGTTGGGTTATGCGGCAGCAGCCGGTGCGTTTATTGATTATGTTGTGGATCTGATTTATCACGCAAAAGAAGAAAAGAAGGAAGACGGACGTTCAAGAGAAGAGCAAGCATCTGAACCTAAACAACCTGAAGACGTATTAGATTGGGTTATTTATATTTTTCATAAACTCAGCCGGGCTGATTTTTGTTTAATAGTTCTAGGACTTGCCATATTTAATGTAACTTGGGTTTTATTGCCATTTGCAGCGGTAGGCGCACAGGTTTACTGGATAACGGACTTATTTGAACGTGCGCGTGGGTATCATACCTAAGCCAATTTTCTAACCTTATAGGTGAAAAAACGATTCTTCAGTACATATTAAAACCCGTATACAAAGGTTTTGATGGCGTTTATGTAAGAAGTTAAGTTGTTAGCCGTAGCGCAACTATGGCTGCCCTTGGACGACATCTATTCCCTTTGGAATTTGATACCAATTCAGCTTTTCTTTCACCCATACGTGCATGGTTGGTTCAAATATCTCTGAGTTTTCGAGGTCTATTGGTTTTAGTTTTAACTTTATCGTGGATAAATCTTCCGGATTGAAGTGATAAATACGGTTGCCACAACCTGGGCAAAATTTGGCGTGATTTCTATTTCCACTATCGGACAGCCTGGACCACTCGGCCATCTCCCCAAAGAATTCAATCGTATCTTTATCAACAACGGCAGTAATACTAAACGGACTTGTTGAAAGTTTCTGGCACTCCGTGCAGTGACAGGCGAGCACTACTTTAGGAGCCTTATGAAGCGCATAAGTCACCTGACCGCATTGACAGCTAGCCTTAATAGGAAATTTCATGTTTTCTCTCCGACTCTAGATATGCAGCTTACCGCTAGTTATATTTTAACGGACACCTTGTTCGATAAAAATATTATATATTTAAAAGGTAACACCTGTATTAACCTCTATATTTAATAGTGTTTGAAATTAATGGTGTACCATCTTATACAGCGCAATCATATCCTCTTCACCCAAACCAGATTGTTCACAAGATAAATAAATCGCTTCAGCCTTTTTTAGCAAAGCCATTCCTTTGTCTGTTTTTTCAGTCTCAAGAGCAAGGCGCACATCTTTCAACATGTTTTTGACTGAAAACTGCGGATCATAATTACGTTCACGGAATTTGGGTTCTTTATACTCTGCTAGAGAATTCCAGCCGGTATTGTTACGCAACACTTCAAAATATTGATCATCATTTAAGCCGTTACTGATTGCATAAGCATAGCTTTCACATAAGGCTTCTACCTGTATTGCCAGATTAAGGTTTATCGCCAACTTTGCGACACTTGCTTTGCCTACCTCTCCGACATGAATACGTTTGCCAGAAATTTTCTCTAGAACCGGCGTAACTTTGGCAACGGCGTCATTACAACCGCCCAGGTATAAAGCAACTGTACGATTAACAATGGGTAATTTACTGCCGCCAATCAAGGCTTCAACAAAGGTTGCACCACATTCATTAATACGTTTTTCAAAACTCAAGTTTTCATCTGGCTTGACCGTGGCACACTGAACCAAAATATGATCATCGGTTAAAAAAGGTTTCATTTGATCGATTACTTCAGATACGGCTGGACCGTCCACAACTACAATGATCAGTATTCTTGCCTTGCTAACCGCCTCCTCAATTGATGTACATATTTTTGGCGCGTCTGTTTGCGGGCTTCTGTTCCAACTTGCGGTAAGTAAGCCATCTTCTTCAAGATTATCAGCGATGGCTCTCCCCATGATGCCGAGGCCAAATACCGCCGTATCATTATTATTCATTTGGACATGTCCTCTTTATAAATTATTTACAGTAATGTTAAGCAACATATAGTTAAACATATTTAAGTTATGTTTAAAGTATAAATTAAGTTGAAAGAGCTATAATTGCTATTTTAGCAATATCCTCCCTTCAAAGTTATTGTTTGATTTTTATATGTTGGTCGGAGTAAGAGGAGTCGAACCTCCGACCTCTGCCTCCCGAAGGCATGGATTAGCCTATTCTCAGTGTTTCACTATGTATCCCCATAAACAACTAAACTATACATAAGTAATTGTAATTAAATAATTAATACTCATTCTATTGTTTATTTACGTTCACTCACCTATCATCTAAGTACACTCTAGCTGCACCACCAGTGCACCACCAGAAAGAGATTATGCAATGAAGGCCAAACTCACAAACCGCACTCTAGCCACTCTAAAGCCACGTACAGACACCTATGATGTAAGGGATAACGATATCAAAGGTTTTCTTATACGTGTTCGTCCTAGCGGCTCTATGACGTATTTACTGCAATACCGTAATAAAGACGGTAAACAGCAAAGTTATAAAATTGGATTAGCGAGTAATCTCAAACCTGCTCAGGCAAGAGACATTGCAGAGAATCAAGCAGCAAGGGTAGCCAGTGGGATTGATATTCAGGCAGAGCGTAAACAACTCAAGATAGAGGCAGAGAATTGCAAGTTTCAGACGTTACGCGGTTTTATTGATCACAAATACAAACCTTGGGTATTGGAGCACAGGAAAAGTGGTAAGGAGACAGTTAAACGGATCGAACGAAATTTTGGGAATTTCTATGACAAGCGTC
>JBELBG010000018.1:0-12030 GCA_042095435.1 Thiotrichaceae bacterium
ACAAAGTGGCAGATCAAATTTCTGATGCTGTGGTTGATGCAATCTTTGCTGATGATAAAGCGGCGCGTATCGCCTGTGAAACGATGGTGAATACCGGCATGGTCGTACTTTCGGGTGAAATTACCACATCAACTTACGTCGACATGCAGGAAGTGGCACGTCAGACTATAAAAGAAATCGGTTACGACAGTTCCGATATGGGTTTCGATTGGGAATCCTGTGCGGTATTAGTCTCTATCGATAAGCAGTCCCCTGATATTGCTCAAGGTGTAAATGAAGGTGAAGGCCTGGACTTAAATCAGGGCGCCGGTGATCAGGGTTTGATGTTTGGTTTCGCTTGTAATGAGACCGATGTCTTGATGCCTTTTCCAATAACCTATTCTCATTTGCTTGTTAAAAAACAGGCTGAAGTGCGTAAAAATGGCAAGCTTGACTGGCTAAGACCAGACGCGAAATCACAAGTTACGGTTGTCTATGAAGATGGCAAACCAAAGTCTATCGATACTGTAGTGTTATCAACTCAACATAATCCTGAGATAGAGCATAAAGATCTGGAAGAAGCGATTATTGAGGAAGTCATTAAGCCGGTACTTCCAGCCGATATGATTACTGATAAAACCCGCTATCTGGTTAATCCAACCGGCCGTTTTGTGATTGGTGGACCAGTGGGTGACTGTGGCCTAACCGGACGTAAGATTATCGTTGATACTTACGGTGGTATGGCGCGTCATGGTGGCGGTGCTTTTTCTGGAAAAGATCCTTCAAAAGTGGATCGTTCTGCAGCTTATGCGGCACGTTACGTGGCTAAAAATATCGTTGCTGCTGGACTGGCTGATCGTTGTGAAATCCAGGTGTCTTATGCGATTGGTGTTGCTGAACCGACTTCTATTAGTGTCGAGACTTTCGGGACTGGTAAGATTGAAGAATCAAAATTAGTTGAACTAATTCGTGAACATTTTGACCTAAGGCCAAAAGGTATTATTCAAATGCTTGATTTGTTAAGACCAATCTACAGACATACAGCGGCATACGGTCATTTTGGTCGCAGTGATATTGATTTACCTTGGGAAAAAACTGACAAGGCCGATGCATTACGCAACGCCTAAGATTTTTTACTAAAGTTTTATTAAATTTATTCGCTAACAGTTTTATCTTGATGCCGGAGCGTTTATACTCCGGCTTCTTCACACAACCGTAGTTCTAAGGAGCGTTGCGACGGATAGAAGTAGATATCCGCTAGGCTTGGAACGGCACGGAAAATGAACAACGGCGCTCGCTTATTATGTTAATAGGAGAACATCATGAGCGTAGCTGAAACATCTATGACTTCTGATTACCACGTTGCTGACATTTCTTTGGCTGAATGGGGCCACAAAGAAATTCGTATAGCTGAAACCGAAATGCCTGGCTTAATGTCCATTCGTAAGGAATATGCAGATGAGCGACCATTGAAAGGTGCAAAAATCGCTGGGTCGTTACACATGACGATTCAAACTGCAGTCTTAATCGAAACTCTTGTTGCTCTAGGGGCAGAGGTTCGTTGGGTTTCTTGTAATATTTTCTCAACACAAGATCACGCGGCAGCAGCGATTGCTGATCAAGGTATTCCTGTTTTTGCTTATAAAGGCGAAACTTTAGAAGAGTACTGGGATTACACGCACCGCATTATGAAATGGCAAGACGGAACGACGCCAAACATGATATTAGATGATGGTGGTGATGCGACAACTCTTCTAATATTGGGTAGTAAAGCTGAAAAAGATTTATCGGTATTAGATAATCCGGGTTCAGAAGAAGAAACGGTTTTATTTGCAAAAATTAAAGAAACCTTAGAACACACACCTGACTTTTACTCAACCACCTTACAAAATATTCAGGGTGTTACTGAAGAAACAACGACGGGCGTTAACCGTTTATACCAAATGGTTAAGAATGGTGACTTAACTTTCCCAGCGATTAATGTGAATGACTCTGTAACCAAATCAAAATTTGATAACTTATACGGTTGTCGTGAATCATTAGTTGATGGTATCAAGCGAGCAACAGATGTGATGATTGCAGGTAAAGTTGCAGTTGTTGCTGGTTATGGTGATGTTGGTAAAGGTTCAGCGCAATCACTGCGAGGCTTAGGTGCAACCGTATTGATTACTGAAATCGATCCTATCTGTGCGTTACAAGCTGCAATGGAAGGTTATCGTGTGGTAAGAATGGATGATGTTGCAAGTGAAGCAGATATTTTTGTAACGACAACAGGCAACTTTAATATTATTACTCCAAAACATATGGCGGCTATGAAGAATGAAGCCATTGTTTGTAACATCGGTCACTTCGATAACGAAATTGATATCGCTGGTCTTAAAGATGTAACTTGGGAAAATATCAAACCACAAGTGGATCACATCGTATTCCCTGATGGAAAACGCATTATCATGTTAGCAGAAGGTCGTTTAGTTAACTTAGGTTGTGCAACCGGTCATCCAAGTTTCGTAATGTCTAACTCATTCACTAATCAGGTGTTAGCACAAATTGAACTATGGAGTCAGGGTGATAAATACAAGAATGATGTCTATGTTCTACCTAAACATCTTGATGAAAAAGTAGCGCGTTTACATTTAGACAGAATTGGAGTGAAGTTGACTACCCTTTCTCAGGAACAGGCTGATTACATTAATGTGCCTGTTGATGGACCATATAAACCAGAACACTATCGTTATTAATCTGTTTTAAGCAATTTCGGGGATAGGTGCGAACTTATCCCTGACGTTTTGCTTTAAATCTCATTAGGTTTTTATTATGGAATCACAAAAACAATTTGAAAAAACATTCAGTTTTGAATTCTTCCCGCCGAAGACACCAGAGGCGATTGGAAAGCTTCAAACGACGCAAGAAGAGCTGGCTAAGTTAAACCCGGATTTCTTTTCGGTCACGTTTGGTGCTGGTGGCAGTACGCGCGACATGACATTTGAAACGGTCATGGATATTCGTGCGAAAACCGGTATCGAAGCAGCACCGCATATTTCCTGTATCGGTAGTCTTGCCGATGAAATTAAAGCTATTCTGAATAAGTATATTGATAATGACATTAAAAGGATTGTCGCATTACGTGGTGATTTGCCATCCGGTTCGGTCGGCTATGGTCAATTTCGTTATGCTAATGAATTGATTGATTTCATTAGAAATGAAACTGGTGATCACTTTCATATTGAAGTTGCGGCTTATCCAGAGTTTCACCCGCAGGCTCCAGGTCCGAGTGCAGATATGGAAAACTTCAAAAAGAAAATTGATGCCGGGGCGAATGGCGCAATAACGCAATATTTTTACAATCCTTTTGCTTATTATCGTTTTGTCGATAACTGTGAGAAGTTAGGCATTGATGTACCGGTTGTCGCGGGCATCATGCCGATTATCAGTTGCACTCAACTACAACGTTTTTCAGAAGCTTGTGGAGCTGAAATTCCACGCTGGATTCTTAAAAGGCTTCAGGAGTTTGGTGATGATCGTGTTTCTATTCGACAGTTTGGTGTAGATGTTACAACTGAGTTATGTGAGCAACTACTTACTAACGGTGCGCCAGGTCTACATTTTTATACTATGAATCAATCAGCGGCGTGTGTCGCTATTTGGCAAAATCTTGGTATAGATCAAAGAGTTAGTTAATAATCGGGCTGCTCGCTTGGCAGCCCCTATTTTTCTTTTCAAAATTCCTCTAATTATCCTCCTATAATTTACTTAATTGTTCTTGCTGTCTACTCATATAGACTGTATGTTTTCATGTGAAAGTATTTAGGAATCAACACTTTGTCAGCAAATGCTAAAAAATATAGATATATTTGAAGGTGTTGAAAAGCCTTTATTATTATTCGTTGATGATGATCCAATAATCGTCGATGCAATTTCTGTCGTTTTGCAAAATGATTTTGATTTAATTACTGCAGAATCTCGCAAGCAGGTTAAACCCTTATTGCAGGACTTATCCGTTAAACCTTCTCTAGCACTTGTTGATCTTGGCTTACCACCTAAACCACACTCGCCTGTAGAAGGCTTTAAATTAATTGAAGAATTAATGTCATTTAACGACAGCTTTAAGGTTTTGGTGTTGTCTGGTCAGAATGATGACGCGAACATCAAGCATGCGCTGACATTAGGCGCAGTCGATTTTATTCCAAAGCCATGTGATATGCCGTTGTTGAAATCAAGACTCGAATATCAAATGACGATGCTTGATGCCGAATCTTCTGAACATGAACTTGCACTTGAAAAAACTAAATTACTTGGCGAGAGTGCAGCGATAAATACATTGAGAGACTTAATCAAGCAGTTTGCTGATACACCATTTCCCGTACTAGTTGAAGGTGAATCCGGCACAGGCAAAGAACTCGTTGCGGAAGAATTACATACGACAAGTGAACGTTCAAAACTGCCCTATTTGACAATTAACTGTGCTGCGTTTATGCCAGAGCTATTAGAAGCGCAATTATTTGGTCATACAAAGGGTGCTTTCACTGGAGCAGCCAGCGAGAAAGCCGGGTTTTTTGAAGAAGCAGGTGAGGGCACATTGTTTCTGGATGAAATAGGCGAACTACCATTAGTATTACAATCTAAGCTGTTACGGGTTATGGAAAATGGCGAGTTTTATCGGATCGGTGAAACTAAACCGCGTATATCGCAAGCAAGAATAGTCGCTGCGACGAACCGCGACCTGAAAGATGAAATACGCGCTGGAAGTTTCAGGCAAGACTTGTATCACCGATTGAGTGTTTTAACGATACATGTGCCTGAGTTAAAAGAACGTGGTCATGATGTCATGATGCTTGTTCAGCACTTTAAAGAAATGTATGCAGCTGGTAATCCTGTTTTTGAGATGGCTGAAGAAGCTGTTTCAGCTATACAGCAGTATAGTTTCCCGGGCAACATCAGAGAATTGAGAAATATCGTTATTCGCCTATCAGCTAAGTACTCAGGTAAAACTGTTTCTGCACAGAATTTGTTGGATGAGTTAGAAAATGACTTCAATACGGATGTATTAGATGCAGAAAGCGAAGGCGATTTTATTGAAAATGAATTGAAAGATAAAAACTTTCATCTCGATGACAAGTTATCTCAATGGGAAAAGAAATATATTAATCATGCTTTAACAAAGTGCAATGGTAATCTGAGTAAAACGGCACGAATGCTAGGTGTAAATCGAACAACGCTTTACAGCAGGCTTCAACGTCTTGAAATAAAAACGAATGCAGAATGAGTACACGGTAAATAATAATGTACTATGATTATTTTGGTCTAAAGCAAGCACCTTTTAAAATAACGCCGGATACGAGCTTATTTTTTCCGGGCGGTGATCGTGGCGCCATTCTTGATGCATTAATCTATGCCATTGTTAGTGGCGAAGGCATTGTTAAATTAGTCGGCGAAGTAGGGAGCGGCAAAACGACTTTATGTCGTATGTTGGAAAAGGAACTGCCACAAAATGTCGAAATCGTTTATTTAGCTAACCCTAGTTTATCGCCCGACAATATTTTGCACGCTATTGCTTTTGAGCTTCATTTAAAAGTTCGGCCTGATGACAGCCGATTGAAAGTAATGAATTCATTGCAAAATTATTTGCTTGAAAAGCATGCGGAAAATAAACAAGTTGTTGTGTTTGTTGAAGAAGCGCAAAGTATGCCGATTGCCACGCTTGAAGAAATCCGTTTGCTCAGCAATCTTGAGACTGCACAAAATAAACTGTTACAGATTGCTATTTTTGGCCAACCGGAACTTGACGTTATGATTTCAAAACCGGAAATCAGGCAACTAAAAGAAAGAATAACCTATAGCTTCTATTTAAATCCTTTTAAACCCGATGAAGTCAAAGACTATATCAATTCACGTTTACGTGCCTGTGGTTATCGATCAATTGAATTGTTTAATGTAGGCGCAATTAAAACCATATCAAAATACTCGAATGGTTTGTTGCGTCGAATAAATATTCTATCCGATAAAGCCTTGTTAGCTGCGTATGCAGATAATTCGAATATCGTCACAGTTAAACATGTAAAGCTTGCTGCTAAAGAAACCGAGTTTGTTGTGACTTCACGCAACCCCTTATTTAAATGGGCTGTGCCAGCCTTGTCAGCAATGTTGGTTATTGTATTGGCTTTTTCTTTCGTTACGATTAAAAACCAATACAATAATATAACGGTTAGCGATAATGAACAAAGCACGTCTGTTGACCATGAAGGAAAAAGTGAGTCTATGCCGTCATCAGGCTCTTCTTTAATGTTGCTAAAAGATGTGCGCGAAAAAGAAAATAATGATCTTGCTGTTAATGAAGCTAAAGTGAAGTCCTCTGAAGAAATTAGCGAACAAAATTTAAAAGAAAATACTCTTGTTGATGAAACTATGGTCTCAGATGTTGTTGAGCAAGGTACTAAGCAAATTAATAAACCGGATCCTGAAGATTTGGCTGAAGCACAATGGCAAAAGATAGATAATAATGTGGTTTATTATCCAGAAAAAAGCATGGATAAAACGCTTGCTACCCATGATCAACAAAATGGTTTAAGTAAGAGTGAATTGCTCGAAATAGAAGATTTGATCAGGGCGTTAAAAGAAAAAGGCGAAGACGATATGGCTTTGTTAAATCAGTTAGCTATATTGCCTTCTGAAACAATAATAAACCATAAGGTCGTAGGAACAGAACTTACTTGTGAACTATGTAGCACGATAATTTATAGACCATTGAAAGAAGATAAAAACTTATAGATATAATAATGAATAGTTATAAATTAATGATCGCAACAATCACTTTAACAATTAAAGAAGCTTTTATTTGGGGGCAATATTTCTAATGATTAAAAGAATCATTTTGTTTGCAATGATGATGTTTGTTTATGGTTGTGCCGAGATAGAACCAGAACCATTTATTCTATCAGAAGGTCATATAGTAGCCGAAGCGTCACCTTTGCCTGAAGAATCAGCTATTCCTGATTTGGTTGAACAGGTTCCTGTTTTACCTGAGCCAACACAGGTTGAGCCGCCGGAACGTTATACCGTCGTTGTTAATGAAGTGCCTGTGAAAGAATTATTATTTGCTTTAGCACGTGATGCTAAGGTAAATGTTGATATCCACCCTAATATTGATGGTGTCGTAACGATAAATGCGGTTGAACAAACGTTGCCGCAGATATTAAAGCGGATTTCAAATCAGGTTGATATGCGTTATGTACAAGAAGGGAATAATCTGGTTATTTCTAGAGATACGCCTTTTTTACGCACTTATAAAGTTGATTATGTAAATCTATCCAGAGAAACAATAAGCTCGAGTTCTGTTTCTACACAAATATCTTCTACGAGTGGTGGTGATGCAGGGTCAAGTAGTAGTGGAGGAAATACCTCTACAACGGATGTTAATTCAGAGTCTAATCATCAATTTTGGGCAAGGTTAGTATCTAACATATCAGCGATTCTGGGTGAAGAAGTCAGTGGGTCAGATAGTGAAATAGTTATTTCTAATACCGTTATTCCTTATCCTGAGTCAGGCTTACTTACGGTTAAGGCTACTTCAAAACAGCATGAACAAGTCCAGTCCTTTATAGATAAAGTGTTGGTCAGTGCAAAACGTCAAGTGATGATTCAGTCAACTATTGTCGAAGTAACATTGAACGAAAGATATCAGGCTGGCATAGATTGGAATGCATTAAGCACTGGAGTTTTTAATATTGCTTCGACTACAGCTGCTGGTCTGCCAACATTTGTTGCAGGAGCCGCCACTAGCTCATTCGTGCTTAGTACTGATGAAAGTAGTAAGAATATAGTTGGTGATAATGTTAATGACAATGCTGATAATATAAGTTCGACAGTTACTTTATTAGATCAATTTGGTGATATAAATATTCTTTCTAGTCCCCAAATCATGGCACTGAATAATCAGACTGCTTTATTAAAAGTCGTTGAGAATAGAGTTTATTTTGAAGTTGATGCTGAAACGACATCCACACAAGGCGTTGCTACAACAACAATAGATACAACCGCAAGAACTGTTCCTGTTGGCATAGTCATGTCAGTGACGCCTCAAATAGACTCTAATGGTACTATTACGTTGATTGTAAGGCCTACTATTTCACGGTTTGTAATTAATGTTAATGATCCAAACCCGGAATTGACTGTCGCTAATCCGGTGCCACAGATCGCCGTAAGAGAAATGGAGTCTGTTTTAAGAATGACAGATGGACAGATTGGTGTACTTGGTGGCTTGATGACGAATGAAACTCGAGAAAATGATGCTGGTCTACCAGGAGTAAAAGATAAAGGTTTTTTCGGTAACCTTTTCAAGTCAACGTCTGCAGAATATACAAAAACTGAGTTAGTAATATTTTTAAAACCTATAGTTGTACCTAATCCGAGCATAGATAGCGATTTACAAGAATATAAAAAGTACTTGTCTAAAGGCTACGAGCCTTTGAATGAACCCTCGGCAAAAGGAGACGAAGCCTTGTGAGCCTGTTGATGGATGCCTTGAAAAAGGCAGAAGAAGAAAAAAAGCAGGCAGCGAAACGACTCCAGGACGTGGAAAAGGATTCGCTTGATTCGACTGGTGAGCAGAAAGTTACTGAAGATGAAATAGTTGAGAATGGTGTTGAAGAAGGAGAGTCTGTACCTGAGCTTTTTACTGAGACATCTCAGTTTTCTCTCGAACCTCTTTCTTTAGAAGAAAAAATGGAAGAACCCAAAGAAGAAGTAATTGATGAAAGTGAGAATGCTCTTTCTACAGAAGGTCTTGCGTTGGAAGAAACGCTTTCTTTTTCTGAAGGTATGACGATGGAGAACACCATTCTTGAGGAAGTTGACTCTCAGGAAACATTTGAAGAAACTCAAAAAGAAATTGATCTCAATGATACAGCAATAATTGAAGGGCTAAGTACTGAAGACGCATCTGCGCCTTATGACGATACGTTCCACGGTGTTGTCTTTGAAGAAGAATCGGAAACGGATATTTACGAAGAAACATTACCTGGCGTACCTGCTGATACACTGGCTCGGGATTTAGGTGAAGCATTTCAGTCTACTCCAGTTGCAGCAAAAACAGTTTTTTCAGCAGGGAAGCAGGCAAAAAAGAAAAGTTCTTTTAAATGGAGCATCTTTGTCGTGCTTGCTTTATTAGCAGTGGGATCATTTGCAATTTTTTATTATTTTACTATAACGCCGGTTTCAAGAAACTTGCCTTCTCCATTGGTTGCGCGCGGCATTGAATTCAGTGGCGTCGAAACTACACCTATTATAATTCCTCCGGTTGTTAAGCAAGCTGAAGTTCAGCCACCCAGTGAAGATACTGTTATCGAACAAGTGGAAGTAAATACAGCAGAAGAACTGGCTCATAAGGAAATAGTCCAGAAAGCATTTGAAGATGAAAAGTCTGAAAAACAAGCTTTAGTTGCCGAGTTTGATAAAGAGTCAATTGAGTCAGCTCCAGAAATAGAGTTGATTGATGAAAAGCTCGAAGTAAATGTTCCTGAAGAGCAAACGGATAAGGTCATCAGTGCTAGAGAAACAGTTGAAAGACCAGCAGTCATTGAAGAATCCATGATTAATAAAACAGAACCAGAAGTTGCCGCACCCGAACCAGAGAAACTGCCATTAGATAGTTCGTTGATTAATATTAGTAAGAGTAAAAAACTTAATCAGGAAAATACAACGCTTGCCCAAGCTTTTAAAGCTTATCAGGCAGGCAGCTATGATGCAGCAGAGTCTCTCTATCAGGGGGTTTTAAAAAGTGAGCCTGATAACCGTGATGCGCACCTTGGTTTAGCTGCTATTGCGATTAACAATCAGAATAGGAAAGCGGCTTATTCACATTATGTTCACTTGCTGGAATTAAATCCTCTGGATACTCTAGCAATGAGTTCGCTTATTGCTTTATCAAACAGTCCCGATCCTGTTAAAGATGAAAGTGCTATTAAATTATTAATACAAAGAGACGATAGTATTTCTCATTTGCATTTTTTATTAGGTAATATTTATGCAAAACAGAAAAGATGGGCTGATGCACAACAAGCCTTTTTTGATGCTTATCGATTAGATTCTACAAATTCCGACTATATGCTTAATTTGGCGATCAGTCTCGATCAGCTTGGTCAATATAAAACAGCATTGGATTATTATAAGTCTGCAATTGAATTGCCTGGCAACACAGCTTCCAAACTGGATACTGTTTCTATAAACAGACGTATCCTTTCTTTATCTAAACTAATTGAGACGAAGCAGTGACAGGCGCGCATAAAAAACATTACAGACTGGGTGAAATTCTGGTTAATAAAGGTGTTACTACCGTTGACCAGATTAATATCGCGTTAACTGAACAAAAGCGCAGCAAAGAACACCTTGGTAAAATTCTCGTTCGTCTGGGGTTTGCTACAGAAGCGATTATTCGTGATGTTATCGGTGGTGTCATTGGTCAGGAAAGTATTGACCTGCAAACAGCTGTTGCTGATGGTGAAGCAGTCCATATGATTCCTAAAGATATGGCTCGTCGCTTACGTGTTTTACCTTTAACTTATAATAGCCATGGCAGAGTTTTAACTCTTGCAATGGCTGATACGTTTAATGTTGTTGCACTTGATCAGATTAATACGCACCTTGGTGGTAACGCAGAGGTTATTCCTGTTCTTGCCGGTGAAGCTGAAATTGAAAAAGCAATCGATCAGTTTTATGGTTTTGAGCTTTCAGTAGACGGCATTCTGCATGAAATTGAAACAGGTGAAATCGATTATCAGAGTCTGGATGCGGAATCAGATGAATATAGTCAACCCGTTGTTAGACTGGTAAACGCATTATTGGCGGATGCTGTTAAACGTAACGCGTCAGACATTCACTTTGAACCTGAAGAAGGGTTTTTACGTTTCAGATATCGTATTGATGGTGTATTAAGACAAGTTCGAAGCTTACACAAGAATTACTGGTCCGCTATCGCGGTGCGTGTGAAGGTAATGTCTGGTATGGACATTGCCGAAACAAGAGCACCGCAAGATGGGCGTATATCTTTGTCTTTATCTGGTCGCCCTATTGATTTTCGTGTTTCGACATTACCAACGGTACATGGAGAGAATATTGTCCTTCGTGTATTGGATAGACAAAAAGGGATTGTTTCTTTTGATCAGCTTGGGTTAAAAGAAGATGCGCAGAATACGCTTAAATTAATGGTCGCCAGACCCGAGGGGATTATTCTGGTAACAGGCCCGACCGGTAGTGGTAAAACGACAACACTTTACTCTATTCTAAATTATCTTAATACAGAGTCAGTGAATATCATGACTTTGGAAGATCCTGTTGAATACCCCACGACAATGGTTCGGCAGACGTCAGTGGCTGAAACTTCAAGACTGGATTTTGCAAGTGGCATTCGTTCATTAATGCGTCAGGATCCGGATATTATTCTTGTTGGTGAGATTCGTGATGAAGATACCGCTAGTATGGCTTTTCGTGCAGCAATGACAGGTCACCAGGTATTTTCAACATTACATACGAACTCAGCTATAGGATCGATTCCCCGTTTACTCGATATTGGTGTTAAGCCGGATATTATTGCCGGTAATATTATTGGTATTATTGCACAACGATTGATACGTGGCTTATGTGGCAATTGTAAAGAAGCTTATGAATTAGGTGATTTAGAGCGTTCCTTACTGGGTTTAAAAATAACAGATAAGCAAAAGGGAATTTATAAACATAAAGGATGTAGCGTTTGTGATAATCAGGGGTATAAGGGTCGAATTGCGTTGCAGGAAGTATTGCATTTTGATTCCGATATTGATGAATTAATTGCGCGCAATGGAACTCAGCGCGATCTATTACGAATGGCATTATCTAAGGGGTTTAGAACTCTGGCTGATGTAGGTGCTGGAAGCGTTTTAGATGGTTCGACCAGTATTGAAGAAATGTCCAGAGTCGTTGATCTAACTGCACGATTGAAAACGTCAAATTAGTCTATGTGATCTTACCAATAAAAATCAATTTATGAAACCTGAAAATCAAAATGGTTTAATAGAGTTTTTT
>JBELBG010000019.1:0-11996 GCA_042095435.1 Thiotrichaceae bacterium
TCCTAAGTGGTTACTCGACGTGCTTATTCCACATGGGGTTCCCCGTTTTGAAAATATTGTTGATTTTATGCCGCCAGAGGCACAGACCGCCCAAGCAGGTGTCGCTGTGGTACCGAAACTGTTTGACGCGAAAATCTGTTGGGACGATGTGGAATGGTTACGGCAGATTTGGCCAAGAAAATTAATAATAAAAGGCATTTTGAATGTGAATGATGCGCAGCGCGCAGTTGATTTGGGTTGTGATGGAATCGTTATTTCCAATCATGGTGGCAGGCAACTAGACAGTGCTGTTGCCTCGATTGAAGTATTGCCCGAAATTGCGCAAGCAGTTGGAGAACAAACCTCAGTGCTTGTTGATAGTGGTTTTAGGCGTGGCGCCGACATAGTCAAAGCGATTGCTATGGGTGCCGATGCCGTAATGCTCGGCAGAGCAACGCTATATGGTTTAGCCGCTGGTGGTGAAGCAGGGGTATCGCATGCCCTCTCAATATTATCTACAGAAATCGATCGCGTACTTGGTCAAACAGGGTGTTGTTCAGTTAACGATCTTGGCCCACGCTTGCTGACATAGAAAAACAAAGCTTTTAAAAGTAAGTTAGCAGGCACCTATAATAGTAAATATCTATTAAATATATTAATGTTATAAAATATATTAATTAATGTCAGTAAGGTTTATTTTCCATAAAGAAAGTCGCCATGTAGGCGAGATCAAACTTATATCGAAGCCATAATACTAAAAAGCCTACTCTCTATGATAAGGATGATTCTGTGTAATCGTCCATGCTCTATAAATTTGTTCAACTATCATTACTCTTACTAACCCATGCGGCAATGTCATTGCTGATAATGACCAGAGCTGGTTTGCTTTCTTTTTAAGTGATTCGTCTAAGCCATCTGCGCCACCAATGATTAAACTAATATATTGATTATCGTCATTCCAGATTTGTAGTTGGTTAGCAAGTTGTTGACTGTTTATTGATTTGCCTCGTTCATCCAAGGCAATGATGATACTTTTAGGTGAAAGTGCTGCTTCGATCTTTTCCTGTTCTTTTTGCTTATAGTTGTCTGCGTTATTATTCTTACTACGTGTGGCAGGAGTGATTTCGATAAGTTTGAAATTAATGTTTTTTGGTAAGCGTTTTGCGTATTCCTTAAAACCCGACTCTATCCATGTTGGCATTTTTTTACCAACGGCGATTAAATCAATCTGCATGATATAAAATTAAATATCTGCTTGAGCCGCTTTATTGTCTTCTGTCGTACCCCAAAGTTTTTCCAGTTGGTAGTATTCGCGTGTTTCCGGGTACATGATGTGCACAATAATATCACCAAGATCAACCAGCACCCATTCACCTTCTGTTTTTCCTTCTATGCCTAAAGGTTTAACATTATTTTTTTTCGCTGCTTCCACGACTTTATCTGCTAGTGCTGCCACTTGTCGTTTTGATTTGCCGCTGGCAATAATCATGTAGTCAGAAATGCTGGTTAATTTACTGACTTCAAAAACAACAACGTCAATTGCTTTTACGTCATCAAGTGCTTGAAGGGTGATATCGATAAGTTCTTTATTATTCATGCAGTATCCAGATAAAGTTTATTCTCATTTATATATTGCTGGTTTGTGACAGCTAATAAGTCGTTGACAGGTTTTTGTTGTTTAATATTTTGACGAATCATGCTTGAAGAAATATCAAGCTCAGGTATTTCAATAAAATAAAGTTGCCCTGCTGTTTTGTCTATTATCTCGGTTTTATCTATTGTTTTATTCTTTTCTATCCAGCCCTGTAATTCTTTTGAAATATCATTCGATGATTCATTAGGTCTGTTCGCGACGATGATATGCGCGTAGTCTAATAGTTCTTGCCAATCTTTCCAGTTATCTATTTTATTAAATGCATCTTGTCCAACAATTAAACTCAATGAATCATCAGTAAATTCTTGTCGAAGAGATTTAAGCGTATTAATACTATAAGACGTTTCTTCACAATCCAGTTCACGACAATCAAGATGAAACTTTGCTTCTTCTGCTATTGCAAGTTCAATCATTTGCTTCCTGTGTGATGGTGTTGCAATTGGTTTGTCTCGATGAGGCGGTATATTAACCGGAATAAAGCGTATTTGATCAAGTTTGAGTTGTTGTAATGCTTCGCGCGCAAGCAGAAAGTGTGCATTGTGTATTGGGTCAAAAGTACCGCCAAGGATTCCAATCGACCTCATTTTTCAAAAGTAGCTAACATTAAACTAAGTATGGTAAGAGATTGTGTAATAATCAAATTGAATTGATTAGCTACGGATATGCCCATCACCTAAGACAATGTATTTTTTTGAGGTTAAGCCTTCCAGTCCGACTGGGCCGCGCGCATGAAATTTATCAGTACTGATACCAATTTCAGCACCAAGGCCGTATTCAAATCCATCAGCGAAACGTGTTGAGGCATTCACCATGACTGAGCTGGAATCCACTTCACGTAAAAACCGACGCGATGTTGTGTAGTTTTCAGTCACAATCGCATCAGTATGTTGCGAGCTGTATTGATTAATGTGTTGCATTGCTTCATCAACATCGGCAACAATTTTTAATGACATTATTGGTGCCAGGTATTCTGTTGCATAATCATCATCCGTAGCTACTTTAATAGCGTCAATAAGCTTAGCTGACTCTTTACAACCACGAATTTCAACGCCTGCTTCTTTATACATAGGTGCAAGTTTATCTAACACTTCTTTTGCAACTGATTTTGCAATCAGTAAAGATTCCATCGCATTACAAACACCATAGCGGTGTGTTTTTGCGTTAAAAGCGATCTTCACTGCCTTATCAATATCAGCGTCGTTATCAATGTAAACATGACATATCCCATCGAGGTGTTTTATCACCGGCATACGTGCTTCATTACTGATGCGTTCAATTAAACTTTTGCCGCCGCGAGGAATAATCACATCCACATATTCAGGCATGGTTAGTAATTCACCGACAGCAGCACGATCTGTTGTAGAAATAACTTGTACGGCTTCTTGTGGTAAGTCCGCTTCAACCATGCCAATGTTAATGCATTTTGCTATAGCCTGATTTGAGTTTAATGCTTCTGATCCACCGCGCAGGATTGTTGCATTGCCTGACTTTATACAAAGCGCAGCAGCGTCTGCCGTCACATTAGGTCTGGATTCATAAATAATTCCGACAACACCTAAAGGTACACGCATGTTACCAACCTGAATGCCGCTAGGCCGTAGCGCGAGGTCGGTTATAGTGCCAATAGGATCGCTTAAGCTGGCTATTTGATGTAAGCCTTCAACCATTGAGTCGATACGTGCATCCGTCAGTTCCAGTCGATCAACTAAAGCCGACTCAAGTTTTTTTTCTTTAGCGGTTTTTAAATCTTCTTCATTCGCTTTAGCTAATGCACCACGGTGTTTAATAATATTTTCTGCAATGGCATTGAGGGCGTTATTTTTTTGCGCAGTTGTTGCGCGCGCCATTAAACCAGCGGAAGCTCTGGCGCGTTGGCCTAAATCCAGCATGTATTGTTTAATGTCCATAAGCTCTTTTATGATAGTTGTAGTTTTGTTGTATTAACGCCAGCGATTGCCAATAGCAATGTATTAAATTGATCCCAGGCCTGTTCTCGTCGGCTACTTTTTAATGTTCTGTCTATTGTTGCGCAGAACCTAAGTAGTTTATCAAAAGATTGTCCTGAGTGACGTTGTAAAACTGCATTCATTGAGCGTTTCTTTTGATCCCAGATTCGGTATGACTTGAACAGGCTTTCAAGGTTCGATCCGGATTCATATTGATGGGCGATAGAGCATAAACGTCTGAATTCCCACATCCACGCGCCGAACAATGCCATGGGCTCTGTTCCTTCATTTCTTAAACCTTGCAACATGTGTAAGGTTCTATTGGCATTACCCAGAAAGGCACTGTCGATTAAGTCAAACACATCGTAACGAGAACTGTCTGCAACAGCCGCAATGACATCTTCCGTGTCGATATCATCTTTCTCGATTAATAAAATCAGTTTATCGATTTCCTGCTGTGCAGCTAACAGGTTTCCTTCGACTCGAAGCGCAACTAAACGGGCAGCATCCAGCGTAATACGTTTTTGTTTTGATTGCAGTCTGTTTTGTATCCAGCCAGGAAGTTGTGCCGGACTAACAGGCCAAACTTGAATGAGCACGCCGATTTTTTCAATGGCTTTTACCCACTTATTGTTTTGTGCGCTTTTATCAAGTTTATCTGAACTTATAATCAATAGATTATCTTCGTTTAATTGCTGCGCATACTCGAGCAATACTTTGCCGCCTTCTTTGCCCGGTTTGGGTGAGTTCATACGTAATTCAATGATACGTCGGCTGGCAAACAAGGATAGGTTTGCTGATGCATCATTAATGGAATTCCAATCAAAAGATTTATCAACATTAAACACAAGGCGTTCATCATAGCCTTGTGCGCGTGCGCTCATGCGTAATTGATCTACGCATTCCAGTTTTTGTAATGGCTCGTCACCACTGACAAAATAAATGGGAGCGAGGCTGGGTTTTTGTAAATGATTATTTAACTGATCAGAGCGTAAGCGCATTTGCTAACGTAGTATTATTTTGTCGTTAATGCCTGTAAGCGTCTTAG
This sequence comes from Thiotrichaceae bacterium, assembly GCA_042095435.1. Lineage (GTDB taxonomy): Bacteria > Pseudomonadota > Gammaproteobacteria > Eutrophobiales > Eutrophobiaceae > UBA7359. The sequence continues at coordinate 4,628 of JBELBG010000019.1, forward strand.
TACCTGACTGGCTGCTCGACGAACAATATCTTCCTGCAACAGTTCTTCTTCAGAAAATTTACCCAGAACTGCATTTTCGTCAAAGGTAAAATCACGTGATGCGCTGATTCGGTCATCTTCAACAATAAGTTTCCCATCGCTATGGCTAGCATCCATTTTTGCCGTATACAGAATCTGGTATTCCTCGACTTTACCGGTTGCTGCATTAACGCTTAATACTGATTTTTCAAAATGTTCTTCTTTTAATATAAGAACATATTTTGCTGCCTCTGCTGATGCTGCAACAGATGAGCCGGAACTCGTTAATTGTGATTTTACTTCGGTTGCGAGTTTTACCGCAGATGAAGAATGGATATAAATGTTATCAATATTAAAATTTGTCGTTTGAGAACCACGTAAGTGAAAGCCGCATGCACTGGTCAACAGCAGCAGACCTATCATTAATATACGCATTTTCATCTGAAAGTCCTCAAGCGGTTTGTATTATAGCTGATGATTCTACCTTATGACGCTACGATGTTCACTAAGCGCCCCGGAATAACGATGATTTTGCGTACGGTTTTCCCCTCTATTTTCCGATTTACTTTTTCATCTTCCAGCGCCAAGGCTTCAATTTGCTCTTTATCTGCATTTTTATCTACCGTGATATTGCTGCTGAGTTTGCCATTGACCTGGATCACCATTTTAATTTCACTTTGTTCAAGCGCTTCTGGATCGGACTTCGGCCATTTGGCGTTGATTAATTCTTCTTCGTGTCCCAAGGCAATCCAAATGGCATCAGTGATATGAGGAACAATCGGCGATAATAATAAGGTCGCTGTTTCTATGCCTTCATGCATAATGGCATGATCATTATCACTTTCGAACTTTGCTTTTGACAAGGCGTTCATCATTTCCATGACGGCAGCAATAGCAGTATTGAAAGTATAACGCCGTCCAATATCATCATTAACCTTATCAATGGTTAAATGAATTTTGCGACGTAATTCACGTTGTGCGTCAGTTAATGATGTTTTATCCAGCTCAGTTGTTTTGCCTTCATTAATATGTGTACTGGCGAGTTTCCATAAACGTTTAAGAAAACGTGACGCACCATCAACCCCCGCATCTGACCATTCCAGACTTTGCTCCGGTGGTGAAGCAAACATCATGAATAAACGAACAGTATCCGCACCATACTTTTCGATTAAACCTTGTGGGTCGACGGTGTTACCTTTTGACTTGGACATTTTTGAACCGTCTTTTAATACCATGCCCTGCGTCAGCAGATTGGCAAAAGGTTCATCGCTTGTTAATAAGCCTAAGTCACGCATTAACTTATGAAAGAAGCGCGCATAAAGTAAATGCAGGATTGCATGCTCAATACCCCCAACATACTGATCAACCGGTAGCCAGTAATTTGCGCGTTCATCCAGCATGGCTTCTGTATTATCCGGACAACAATAACGGGCAAAATACCAGGAAGACTCGAAAAAGGTATCAAATGTATCCGTTTCCCTTTCTGCCGGGCCACTACCATCAGGTGCCTCGACATTAATAAATTCCGGCATGGACTTAATCGGCGAGCTAATACCCTCAAACTCAATATCTTCCGGCAGCACAACCGGTAATTGATCTTCGGGTACCGCAACAGCATCACCGTCTTTGGTATTGATAACAGGAATCGGGCAACCCCAATAACGTTGTCGAGAAATACCCCAGTCGCGTAAACGATAATTTACTTTACGGTTACCGCAATTATTCTGCTCGACAAAATCAGCTATCGCATCAAACGCTTGTTTCGATGTCATGCCATCAAACTGGGCTGAGTTAATTAATTTACCTTTCTCTGTATAGGCTGATTCTGTTAAATCATGTTCACCGCCATCTTTAGGTGCGATAACTTGTTTAATAGGAATATCGTATTTATGCGCAAACTCCCAGTCACGTAGATCATGTGCTGGAACAGACATAACTGCACCTGTGCCGTAACCCATTAAGACGAAGTTTGATACCCACAATGGAATCAGCTCACCGGTAATCGGGTGAACAACATTGATGTTAAGCGGCATGCCTTTCTTTTCCATGGTTTCCATTTCAACTTCACTGGTGCCACCACTTTTACATTCATCTATAAAGATACGCAGGTTCGCATTGCTTTCAGAGGCGGCTAATGCCAGAGGATGTTCTGCTGCGACAGCCATATAGGTAATACCCATGATGGTGTCCGGTCGCGTTGTATAGATGCGTAGTTTTTCATCACTATCTTCAATTTTAAACTCAACATCTACACCTTCAGAGCGGCCGATCCAATTCGCCTGCATAGTACGCACGGCATCGGGCCAACCGGGAAGCTTTTCCAGATCGTTTAATAGCTCATCAGCATAATCGGTGATTCTTAAAAACCATTGTGGAATTTCACGTTTTTCCACCGTTGCACCTGAACGCCAACCTTTGCCATCAATAACCTGTTCATTCGCTAAAACAGTTTGATCAACCGGATCCCAGTTAACAACAGAGGTTTTTTTATAAACCAGACCTTTTTCATGTAATTTGGTGAAGAACCACTGTTCCCAGCGGTAATAGTCAGGGCTACAGGTGGCCAGTTCGCGATCCCAGTCATAGGCAAAACCAAGACGCTTTAATTGTCCACGCATGTAGTCAATGTTTTCGTAAGTCCATTTGGCAGGCGGCACATTATTTTTTATTGCCGCGCCTTCAGCGGGTAGACCAAACGCATCCCAGCCCATCGGCTGTAATACATTTTTGCCCTGCATGCGCTGATAGCGACTGATGACATCACCGATTGCATAATTTCGGACATGTCCCATGTGCAGTTTGCCACTGGGATAGGGGAACATTGAAAGGCAATAAAACTTTTCTTTATTCGGGTCTTCAGTTACATGGAAGGCATTACTGTCTTCCCATTTTTTCTGTACCTCGGACTCAATATGCCCCGGCTTATATTCATTATCCATGCTGATTTATTGTAGTAATTTAAAAATGCAGCAAGGATACAGTAGCGTGGAGAATTGGAAAAGCCAAAGCGACTTTATCAATCAAAGCAGGATTACATCTTTTAAACGAGAGATCTGAATTGCTTACAAGACAGAAATAAAGTCAAACAGTCGATGGGTGATTCTATGAAACCGTATTGTAAATAAAATGCTTTTGCCTGGTCGTCCAGTGCATGAACGAGTAAGGCTCGAACACCAACATCTTTAGCGATTAAAGCGGTTCTTTGGATCGCGTCTTTTAATAATGCAGAGCCAAGACGTTGGTGTTGAAACTGTTTGTCGATTGCTAAACGACCTAAAATTGTAACCGGTATTGATTCAGGCATGTTACGCGAAACTGATTTCGGTGAACTCAGGCGCTCAACACTACCACTTGCCAAAGTGTAGTAGCCGACAACCTTGTGTTGAGAACAAATGACAAAGGTTCGACTTGCACCACTTTCTTGATTTTTAATGGCTCGTTTAGCTAACCACTCATTAAGAGAATTACTTCCGCAATCAAACCCATGAATTTGATGGCTTTCTTGCAGGGCTGTTGGACAAGAAATTATTCCCAAGGCGGTGCCTCAGATAACAAAGCCTTCAGTTTAGTATTCTCAGGTACTGGCTCATCTAATACTTTTTCAAAAGAAGTGAAGGCTTCAGGATCCAGTTGAAAAAGCCTGCGATCCAGCAGTACATTTTCTGCTTCACGACAGGCGACGTTTAATATGAATGCCGTTCTATCCATATTCAGTAAAGAAGCAGCTTTTGTGAGAAATGCTTGTTGTTCGGGTTCAACACGCATATTAATTGGAGCGGATTTAGCCATTTTCATCACCTATTCTTAAAATTGTATATCTAATAAATACACAATAGTATATCTAATAGATATACGCAAGGTTGCCAAAATAGAGTGTTTCATTAATGTTCTATTCAGAAACGAGAAAGGCCTACTTATATTAAGCAGGCCTTTAATTAAGATAATGAAAACTTTAATCAGAAACAGCGAGCTGTTCTTTATGCTTTTCGACGGTGCCCTCTCCGATGCCTTTAACGTTGATGAGTTCATCAACCGTTTTAAATTCACCATTTTCTTCACGGTAAATAATAATGGCTTCCGCTTTCTTTTCGCCAACACCTTTAATAACAGACATTAAGGTTTCCTTGTCAGCAGTATTGATATTAATTTTATCTGCACTAAAACCAATGATAGGTAAAGCCAGAAGTAGAGTTAGAACAATTGAATTGATTAGCTTCATGATATATCTCCTTTTAAAATGATCTCCTTTGAAGGTGAAACTATATTAGCGTTATGATTTCGGCTAAACAATTCTCTTAATTAGGTATTTTTGTGAGAAAAACTCCTCATTCGATAGGGTGAGAAATTAATTTCGATGATGTTTATTCGCTACACTGTCGTTTGTGTGATGCTATATTAAAAACGAATTTACTTGTAGACGCCGTTCTTGCTAATTACTAAATTTAAAAATAGAGATTACTGTAAGTACGTCGCTACGGGCGTCCTACCCTCTCGCGACATACACCCCATCCATGGGGATAAAAAAACCCCGCCGAAGCGGGGTTCCATCTCTAGAGGGAGATTAACAACTACTTAGAATTTAGCTTTTAAGTCCACTTGTAAACGGTCTCTTTCACGTCCATCTGTATTTCTTTCTGTAACGAAATAAGTTGCACCGAAAGAGAAGTTTTTGCTGATCTTATATCCTGCTTTAAAGATGTGACCTTCTGAGTCATTATCAAAGTCACTATTATTAAAGTTACCATTGACAGCATTAATGCCTTCATCTCTCCACTCATAAGCCGCTTTAAACTTCTTGTATTTGGTTTTAACACCAATTGTATAAGCATCGGTATCATCAGTAGCGAGTTCATCGGTGTCATTCATGTTGGTTACATAGCTACCAAATACAGTTAGAGGTAATGGTAAACCTTTGAATTTTGCAGAACCAAATACTTCAAACATTTTTTCTTCGTTTTGTGCAGTATTAGCTTTGACTGTGTCACTATCATAGCCAAAGTAAGAAACACCTAATTTATAATTCTTACCGATTTTTGATGCTAATTGTGCGTGGATTAACTTAGTATCTTCAAAGAATGAATCACCGCTTGAATCATCCATAACATAGTAACCTAATGATGGAATTAGTTTAAAGCCATCCATTTTAAACTCTGTTTTTACAGCAACACCTTCTGGATTAGTATCACCGTCCCAAATTAAATCATTTGTTTTTTGCCAAGGTTTTTTCATTTTACCAAAGATGAAATTAGTCTTCGCGTGGCTATTTAATGTCTTAGGTGCCCAATCAAGATAAGCCAAATCGATGTCTACGCCGATTGGAGCAAAGTTATCTTCCAAGTCAGCATTGGTAGAGGTTGCAGAACCACCAGAACCAGTAGCTGCGTTATTTGAAGCTAAACGAATACCCGCTTTTACTTCATCATTAACTTGTGCATAAGCACCAACACGCGCTCTTACACGGAAACGATCAATATTTTGTTGACTAGCTCCACCACCTGCACCTGTTTGAGCACGGTTTTCGTAGCGAAAACGTGCGTCACCTTTGATTTTAATCTTTTCAGCCCAGCTTAGTTTTTTGCTTAATTTTTTCTGATCAGCTTTTACTTCGGCTTTCATTTCATTGATAGAGCCTTCAACTTTTTCACCATCAGCTTTAGAAGCATTTGTAAGCAGTTTATACTCTTCTGTTGTAATGCTACCTTTATCGTGTAAGATTTTTAAAAGATCCAGCATCGCTTCATTAGTTGCCATTGCCGGGGTTGAAACTGCTGCCATTGCACCGATTAAAGTAGCGCCGAACAAGCTATTTAAATGTGTCTTTTTAAACACAATCATTCTCCTTACAAAGTATATTAAATTATTCTTTAAAAATGTGATGCTCGCTATGAAAAACTGATAGAGAGCCTCCCCAAATTTTGAAGACGTAACGATAGGCAATAACTGTTGCAGCTAAATGAATTTAATATTACAAAATGATGAAGGAAATATTACAGTAAGATGACGACTGTAGAAGTGGTAGATTAACTGTTGGAATGAAATAAATTATTGTCATTTGCTTATGTTTTTTCGTCATGAAGCTGTAATATTAGTGCATTCTAATAGCGTTCATGTTTGATACAGACCAAAATTTAATGAAAGATAAAATATTAATTGTCGAAGATGAAGAAGCGATTCGTGACATGCTCGGTTATGCTTTGATGAAAGAAGGTTTTGATTGTAAAGAAGCGAGCGATGTTGAGGTGGCAAGAACCACAATTGAATCTGAACCCCCAGATTTGATCCTGCTTGACTGGATGTTGCCGGGCATGAGTGGAGTTGATTATGCGCGTCGTCTGCGTAGTGTCCCGGAAACGCGAGACATACCTATTATTATGTTAACGGCTAAAGGTGCTGAAGAAGATAAGGTGCGCGCACTTGAGACAGGCGCTGATGATTACATAACTAAGCCTTTTTCAACCAAGGAGTTAATAGCCAGAGTCAGAGCTGTTTTGCGACGATATTCAGGATCGAAAGATTCCGGCTTAATTGAAGTTGAAGGCCTTTCATTTAATCCGGAAACGTATCGTGTATCAGCAGATGGACAGGATATCGATATCAGTCCAACCGAATTTAAATTGCTTCATTTCTTTATTGGGCATCCCGAACGGGTGTATAGTCGTTCTCAACTACTCGATCAGGTTTGGGGTGAGAATGTTTATGTTGAGGAGCGCACGGTTGATGTTCATATTCGTCGTCTCAGAAAAACGCTTGAGCCGTTTGGGTTTGATAAGTTTATTCAAACTGTTCGAAGTGTCGGGTATCGGTTTTCTACACGTTAGTTTGATTCATTATGAAGTATGATTTCTGGCGCTTCTTTGGAGTCTTTCTTTTAAGTGCCTTAGTCGGTTTTGTTTCCGGCTATCTTCTACATTGTCTTGTCATTGGCTTACTAATTTATATATGGTGGCAATATAAAGAGTATTCGAAAATTCTTACTTGGTTACAAAAAAGACAAGAAACCGGCGGTCCATCTCAATCAGGTTTAATTGATGATATTTGTCGAGAAATCAATTATTTACGTAGTAGAAATAAATCACGTAATCTGAAGCTTTCCGGCTATTTAAAACGCTTTCAAGAAGCGACGCGAGCTTTACCCGATGCCATTATTGTTTTGGGCGAACACAATGAAATTGAATGGTCGAATGTAAAAGCGCAAGAATATATTGGAATAAACTGGCCTAAAGACAGCGGCCTGAGGCTTTCCAATTTAGGCAGGCACCCTAAATTGATTGCCTATTTAAACTCGAGTGATGATGAGTTAGAAAAGGGGCTGCAAATTTCATCGCCATTGGATAGCAAACTGGTTTTGGAG
>JBELBG010000020.1:0-3571 GCA_042095435.1 Thiotrichaceae bacterium
ATTAAATTCATATTATCAGGGCTTACTAAATAAAAAAATTTGCACCATGAATAAATATTTTACAGATTATTCATTATTTACGGTATTAACAGTGAGATAAAATTATGAACTGGCTAGAAAAAAGTTATCCGAAGTGGTTATTGGAACACCGTTGGTTAGTTATTTTTTTATCACTTCTTTTTGTTGCATCAGCGGCAAGTGGCGGGCGCTTACTCAGTTTTACCACAAACTATCGGGTTTTTTTCAGTGAAGATAATCCACAGTTATTAGCATTTGAAGCATTGGAAAAAACTTATGTGCAAAACGATAACGTCTTGTTCGTCCTTGCACCTGAAAACGGTAATGTTTTTACTCAGGAAATGTTATCTGTTGTTGAAAAACTAACTGAAGAAGCCTGGCAGATCCCCTACTCCAACCGTGTTGATTCCATTACGAACTACCAACACACAGAAGCCGAAGAAGATGATTTGATTGTTAGAGATCTGGTCACAGATGCGATGACATTAAATGATCAAGAATTGGAAAAAATAAAAAATGTTTCAATCAACGAACCACTATTGCTTAATCGTTTAATTTCTAAAAGCGGCCATGTCACTGGCATTAATGTAACAGTACAACTACCAAGGATAGATGAAACAAAAGAAACACCGGAAGTAGTCAATTTTGCAAGAAAATTAGCTGATGAAGTACGTGCTGCACACCCTGATATTAAAGTTTATATCACCGGCATGGTGATGATGAATAACTCCTTTGCCGAATCTTCAAAAAATGACATGGCTTCGATAGTGCTTATCAGTTTTGGCGCGATGTTATTCTTAATTGCATTATTAGTAGGCGGGTTTACCGGCACATTTGCGACGTTATTAGTCATATTATTTTCAATAATGTCAGGCATGGGTATAGGCGCATATTTAGGTATGCCACTGTCTCCTCCTTCAGCAACAGCACCAACCATTATATTAACCGTCGCCATAGCAAACTGTGTTCATATACTCGTCACGTTTATGCATGAAATGCGCATCGGCAAAAGTAAAAACGATGCTTTAACTGAAAGTTTAAGATTGAATTTGCAACCTGTGTTTCTTGCCAGTTTTACAACGATGATTGGCTTCTTGACGATGAATTTTTCCGATGTTCCGCCTTTTGGTCACTTGGGTAACTTTGTCTCAATTGGCATATTATTTTCATTTATTCTGTCCGTATCAATGTTACCTGCAATCATTTCATTATTACCAGTACGCGTTAAACAACGAAAAGATGATAAACATCCTGCATTAGCTAAATTCGCTGACTTTGTTGTTGCTAAAAGGACACCTCTCTTCTGGGGAGTGACGGGGCTTATTTTATTATTGATAGCCGCATTACCACGCAATGAACTTAATGATATTTTTGTTCATTATTTTGATGAGACGATTGAGTTTCGCACAGACTCTGACTTCACTACAGATAACCTTACCGGCTTATATAATATTGAATATTCTTTAAATTCAGGAAAAGAAGGCGGCATTAATGAACCAGCGTTTTTACGCGAAATAGAAGATTTCGCAAACTGGTATAGAGAACAACCTGAAACACTTCATGTGAATATTTATACCGACATAATAAAACGTTTAAATAAAAACATGCATGCTGATGATGAGTCTTATTATAAAGTTCCAAATGACCGTAATTTATCAGCACAGTATTTATTGCTTTATGAAATGTCCTTACCTTACGGCCTCGATCTTAATAATCAGATTAATATCGACAAATCAGCAACGCGCATGACAGCGACATTAAAAACAATTTCGTCGAACAACTTAATCGAACTGGAAAAACGCGCGCAAAACTGGTTAAAAAACAATACTCAACATATTGCACAAGCGGACGGTAGCGGCACATCAATTATGTTTGCCAATATTGGTAAAAGAAATATTTCCAGTATGTTGCTGGGAACAACCGTAGCATTAATACTAATATCAATCATTTTAATCTTTGCACTACGTTCCCTGAAAATCGGCATCATCAGCCTGGTACCAAACCTTGTTCCAGCAGCAATGGGCTTTGGATTATGGGGTTTATTGGTTGGAGAAATTGGGCTTTCTTTGTCTATTGTCGCCAGTATGAGTTTAGGTATTGTTGTCGATGACTCAGTGCACTTTCTCAGCAAATATTTACGCGCAAGAAGAGAAAAAGGATTGAACTCCAAAGATGCCGTCCGTTATGCATTTACTACAGTAGGAAAAGCATTAATTGTAACGTCTATTGTATTGGTTATTGGCTTTTTAATCTTGGCGACATCAAGCTTTGAACTAAATGCTGGAATGGGATTATTGACAGCAATAGTGATCGCATTTGCTTTATTTGCTGACTTCTTACTTCTACCAGCTATCTTAATGAAAACAGAAGGTAAAACCGATGAAGAAAATATTAATACCAACGATACTAATAACAGCACTGTTAACACCACTGCTTAATATAGCTTACGCACAAACGCATGAAGAAAAAGGTTTGGCCATTGCCATAGAAGCGGATAAGCGTGATACAGGTTGGGCTGATCAAATTGCTGACATGAATATGATCCTGAAAAATAAACAGGGTAATACCAGTACTCGTATCATGAAAATAACTACCCTTGAGGTTAAAGGTGACGGAGATAAAAGTTTACTTACTTTTGATAATCCAAAAGATATAAAAGGCACTGCTTTTTTAAGTCATACACATTCATTAACACCGGATGATCAGTGGTTATATTTACCTGCGCTAAAACGTGTAAAACGTATTTCATCTTCTAATAAATCAGGGCCGTTCGTAGGGAGCGAATACGCTTATGAAGATCTGGCATCACAAGAAGTAGAAAAATATAAATATAAATGGCTACGGGATGAAGCCGTTGATGGTCACGATAATTTTGTAATCGAACGCTATCCCCAATATAAACACTCTGGTTATACGCGACAAATCGTCTGGCTTGATAAAGAAATGTATCAGCCGAATAAACTTGAATTCTATGATCGTAAAAATGCCTTGTTAAAAACATTACGTTTTTTAGATTACAAACAATATCTTGATCAATACTGGCGTCCTGGTGCTATGCAAATGACAAATCATCAAACAGGTAAAAGCACTACCCTGACATGGACTGATTATCAGTTTAAAAATGGTTTAACCGATCGTGACTTTGATAAAAACACGCTTAAGCGAGCACGCTAACTCTTAAACATGAATAAAACAGCTTCGTTCATTACAGCATTAACAAGTATTGCTATCAGCAACCTTGCTTTTGCTGGTGAATGGAGTGGTTCTGCAGGACTAGAATTCAGAGGCTTTACCCAAACAGCACAGGAAGCAAGACAAGATCACGAAACTAATTTTTCTTTTGCATTTGAAGCGGAGTATTACCACGAATGGGACAAAGGGAATCAGAGTATTGCCTTCGTTCCTTTTGCTCGTTTAGATGAACATGATAAAGAGCGAACACATTTCGATATACGCGAATTAAATTATTTAAAGGTCGCTGAAAACTGGGAGTTACGTCTTGGTATACGCAAAGTGTTTTGGGGCGTTACTGAATTTCAACATTTGGTTGATG
>JBELBG010000020.1:3581-11535 GCA_042095435.1 Thiotrichaceae bacterium
GTCATTAACCAAACTGATCTTGTCGAAAACCTTGATACCGAAGATAAGCTTGGCCAACCCATGATTAACTTAGCTTTGATTAATGACTGGGGCACGGTTGACTTGTTTGTTATGCCCTATTTTCGTGAACGCTATTTCCCCGGCACGTCCAGTCGTCTAAGAACAATTCCACATATCGATCAAAGTCGTTCTCAATTTGAATCCTCCGCCAAAGAAAAACATATTGATCTGGCTGCACGTTATTCGCATTACTTTGGTGACTGGGATATTGGTGTTTCCCATTTTTACGGCACCAGTCGCGATCCGCGCTTATTATTAAATACCGATAATAATGGTAATACCGTTCTCACACCTTTCTACGATATCATTAATCAAACGTCATTAGACTTACAAGCAACCAAAGGTAATATGCTTTGGAAGCTGGAAGCCTTACATCGCAGTGGACAAGCAACAACCTATAACGCAATCGCCGCTGGTTTTGAATATACCTTTGTTGGTGTGATGGATTCCAATATCGATTTAGGCCTCTTAAGTGAATACCATTACGATGATCGAGGAGAATCCGCCGCTTCAACCTTTGAAGATGATATTGGTTTTGGTGTTCGCCTTGCTTTTAACGATGCACAATCCAGCGAAGCATTAATTGGACTTATTTGGGACAGAAATACCGGTGGAAAACTCTTCAATATCGAAGCCAGCCGACGTATCGGAAACGATTTTCTTTTAGAAGCACAAGCACGCTTTTTCACCAATCAAAAGGTCAGCGACCCAACAAAAGCCCTCAGCCAAGACGATTATATAGAATTATTTTTAACTTATAATTACTAATTAATTCAATACTTTACTTACTACTCTTCTAGCTTTCCGAAACATATCTTTATAGATTTTCGCATTGAAAGTTCTCATAATGTTCTCTTATAATCGAGAGCCGTTTTGGAGAACGACAATGACACTAGAAAAATGGTCGCGCGTGATTGCGCTGGCCGACATGAACGCTTTTTTTGCATCTGTTGAACAAGTACATAATCCAGATTTAGTTGGTAAACCAGTCGGGATAACTAATGGTTTAACCGGGACTTGTATTATTACTTCATCATACGAAGCGCGATCATTTGGCGTAAAAACCGGCATGCGTGTCAAAGACGCCAAACAACTTTGCCCCAACTTCATTCAAATACCAGCAAATCCGGTTCTGTATGCACATGTCTCAACGCAAATTATGGAATCGTTACAAGATATAACCCCCGATATTGAAGTGTTCTCTGTTGATGAAGCCTTTCTTGATTTAACACGTTGTAAAAAATTCTGGAACACAACACCGGAAGTAATTGGCATGATGATAAAAAGAAATGTTTACCGTGTATCCGGCGTTAAATGTTCAGTTGGTATTAGTGGTGATAAATCAACGGCGAAATGGGCAGCAAAATTAATAAAACCAGATGGCCTAACCATCATTCCACCTTGGGAAGCAACACAACGACTAAAAAATATTCCTGTCATGGAACTCTGCGGTGTGAATAAAGGTATCGGTGCGTATTTGGCAAAACGTGGCGCTTATACTTGCGGTGATGTGGCTAAGTTGCCCATCAGTGTATTAGGTCAACGCTTTGGTAATCCCGGTAAACGCATCTGGTATATGTGTCAGGGAAAAGATCCGGATAAAGTACAAAACAATATTCAAGCACCAAAGTCTATTGGACACGGAAAAGTCATGCCGCCTAATACAAAAGAAAAAAGTACGATTTATATGTACCTTGTGCATATGGCGGAAAAAGTTGGGCAACGTTTAAGAATGCATTCACTCAAAGCACAACTATTTTCAATTGCTTTGAGAACAAAAGAAGGTTGGTTAGGCAATCGATTTAAAACAGAAATTCCAACTAACGACAGTAAAGAAATCACAATGTTATGTAAGCATATGCTTTATAACTATTGGCGTGGCCAAGGCGTCTTTCAAGTACAAGTAACTGCACAAGATCCACATCCGGTAAAAGGTCAACTCGATATGTTTACCGAAGAAAATAATAAAACATTCCTGGTTAATAAAGTCATCGACAATATTAACGACCGTTATGGAGAATTTACTGTTTCACCCGCAAGTATTTTAAATCGCTCTGACATGCCAAATGTCATTGCCCCTGCATGGAAACCTTATGGCCATCGACAAACAATACAGGATGCAAATTTAAAAAAGAGTGATTAATTTCCACTATCGGTCAGAAGTGGTCATATCAATATATGGGCAGATATTAACCTGACTAATATTAGGTACGAAATTTAGTAAATGCCCAACGTGTCCAACCGATTATTGCTATTAATAACCCAGATAGCAGCAAGCAAGCTTTTAGTGGTGTAACAATGGCTTTTAAATCTAATAGATCAACAGTGTTTGTTAATGCCAATACTTGTATAACGCCTTCAATTAAATCTGTAGGAATTGCGAATAAGCCTGGTATCGCTAAGCAAATACCATATTTAGGAAAAAAACGAAGTGCGACACCCGCAAATAAAAGTCCAGCTGAGATCGGGAAAGCCACATCTAATGTACTCGTTGCCCATGCATGTGAATATTTTTGTTCTACGCTCATACCATCTATTAAAGTACGAAGTTCTTCTGGAGAGGAAATAGAATCAATAAATGCAAAACCCCAATGGCTTGCGACTACTCTAAAAGTAAAGAATAAAAGTAATGTTGATACGAACAGAAGCCAAAGTGTATTTGTTTTTATTAATAATGTCTGCGCGGACTTCAGTATACCCATAGTGTATTAACTCCAAAATAATCATTAATACCAATCAATATGCTCATACATATGTAACATGTATTTATAAAGTGTATCACACATTAATTTTATATTTGTTGTCCGCTTTGGGTCGTTAGCTGACATTATATAGCGTTAATTAAATCAGCACTATTATTCATCGGTTTATTCACTGCTGATGAAACCTTATGTAAGCCCATCTCTTCATTGGGACACGGTTTTAGAAGTTCATAGTCACCGTTGTTTAACCATGCATCGTAATTATTCGTATCAAGTATGACTGGCATTCTATGATGCACTTCTCTCATTAATTCATTTGCTTCGGTTGTGATAATGGTGAACGTTTCTAAATCACCATTTCTTTCCCACAATCCGGCAAATGCAAAATATGGATCGTTAAGTGGATAAATAGCATACGGTTGTTTATTACCCTTGCTTCCCTTCCATTCATAAAAACCTGAAGCAGGAACAATACAACGTTGTTTCTTATAAGCTGATCGAAAGTACGGCTTTTCACGAATGGTTTCAGCTTTGGCATTGATTGGTTTGATCTTAACGTCCGGTTTTACCCAAGCTGGAATAAACCCCCAATTAAGATTTATTAGTTCTTTTTTATCACCGCTCATCCGTATTATTGAACAGTTTTGTGAAGGCGCGATGTTATAACTGGTTTTCGCCTCTTTCGAGTCATTCACAGAAAACTGCTTACTTATTTTTTCTTTATTTTTATCAATATAGAATCGGCCACACATATGTCATAGTATAATAACCTTATCAATATGATGTAATAATAAAACATGGCTAAAAATACTTTAGGAACAGATTTAGAAGATTGCTGCCTCGATCCGGCAACAGGCTTCTTTCGTGATGGCAGTTGTGATACCTGCGATGAAGATTCAGGCATGCATACGGTGTGTGCTGAAATGACGGAAGAGTTCTTAGCCTTCTCAAAAAAAACGGGTAATGATTTATCAACTCCTAGAGAGGAATTTGATTTCCCTGGACTTAAATCTGGTGATCGCTGGTGTATATGCTTGCCACGTTGGATTGAAGCATTAGAGGCTGGCGTTGCCCCTAAAATTTCTTTACGCTCGACACATCATTCAGTACTTGAATACGTACCACTCGATGTCCTGGAAAAACACGCGCTAACTGATGACTAGCTAATTACATAATTCTAAGATGTATTACATAATATTAATTACAACATTTGCTGTCGCATTTTCAATTGGCCTGCATTACACCGCTTTATTATCGACAACAAAGTTGTTGGGATATTTCCATGGCACTCATCCTGCCAGTATCGTTCTTGCCTTATTCCTTGCTGTTATTGCACATCTACTTGAAATACTTATCTTTGCTGTTACATGGCAAATCATGTTTTCAATGAAGCTGATTACTTTCTCAATCGACTCACCGACGTTTCTTGATCTTGTTTATTTTTCAGGAACTACCTATACCACCATAGGCTATGGCGACATTATTCTTACCGGGAATGGTCGCATAATGGCTGTTGTGGAAGGTGTAATGGGGTTGGTGCTCATTGCCTGGACAGCATCGTTTACGTACTACGAAATGAACCGGAAGTGGATTAAACGAGGTTGATTCTAGCTTGCACGGTCTATTGTCTTTTTCTCAATCATCATGCTGCCAAATACCGCAATTGACAGATTAATAAGCAGACCAAATAAACCGGGATGGAAGCCATAAACTTTCCCATTCCGAACAAAATCAAATCCACCAAAAGCAAGCACCAAAGAAACAACTATCCCGACAATAAGTCCAACAAATGTTGGCAATGCCTTCATCCTTTGCCAATGAATACTAATCATAAACGCAGGCACGAGTTGTATTAGCAAATCAAACTTTCTATCAAGTAATTTTATTAATGAAGCCTTGTCGCTCAAATAAATAGCAAGCCATACCAGAAAGATAATCAGACACCAGGAAAATATTTTCCCCATTAACGTTAGCCTTGCTTCACTCGCATCTGCATCGACAAACCGGCCATAGATATCTTTACTTAGCATTGAGGAAATCGAAAGCAGTGCTGAATCCGCCGTCGACATCATCGCAGCGAGTATCGCAGCATAAAGAACAACAACAAGCCAATAACCCAGCACCGAGTTTTGTTGAACCAGCATCATAATTTTCGCCAATACTTGATCTGAAGCAGTGCCCTCTAGTCCAGGCACATAGGCAATTGCATAAATACCGGCAATAACAGCAATCAGCGTTGTTAATAATGGTGCAAAGGCCATAAAGGCAAGTCCATGTCTTAAAACTTTTTCTGAGCGTGCAGCATAAATTCGCTGAATAGCTTGGGGATACAATGTCGAGCCCAAGCCAACGATAATGATATAGCTTAACCATTCTCTAAGCCGGTTTGCATCAGGCACATTGACCTTTGCTACCTCCTGTGACTGTTGAATGGCTATTGTCGCTTGAGATATCGGGCCAAATTGTTTGTATACAATGTATAGCAAAATTGTAAACCCGATCATCAATACCACGCCTTGAATAGCATCAGTCCAGGCAACGGCGCGTATTCCTCCCAGCGTTCCGTAAATAACCATGATCAATGTCAATAAAATAACACCTTGTTGATAGGCTGTTGCCGGATCGGTTGTCGACAACCCCTGCATCGCCCTCCCCATTGCCATTAACTGTGCAAGAAGATAGTTACTTAAAACAACAATCATAATGATTGTCGCGACGATATTAATCCAATTTGAATTAAAACGATGTTGCAGATAATCCGTTGGTGTTATGTAGTTAAACTTTCTGGCTCGTGCATAGAGTTGTGGAGCATAAATCAAATAACACGCAACGATTGCGGTCATAAAATGAATACTCATAATCCATGCATAACCGATCCGGTAAGTTTTTCCCGAATATCCAAATAACGTGTTACCACTGTATTGAGTGGCATATAAGGTGAGAAAAATAACGATTAGACCAAAACCGTTTCCGGCAAGATAAAAATCTTTGAGTGTATTTTCCTGTCTGGCACGATAGCCTAAAAAACCAACTAGTATTAGCGACCCCAGATAAATACTGATAAACAGCCAGGCTCTTTGATCAAAAACTTGAATACTATTCATCTGCTTCTTCTGTTTTCCAGGGATAACGTAATAAAATAAAAGCAGTAAAGACAGAGGCGCAGACTGAGACAAGGATGGCCACAAACACCCAAGCCGGGAAACCAAATAAAAGCACATCGCTAGCCTTAGGCCAGTACCAGGGTATCCCGATAACGACTAATAAAAAGTAGACAGTAAGTATCCAGTATCGCCGTTTCATAACAAACTTGATAATAAAATTATTTTAGATTGTCTTTTAATGATAAGTATTCAGGCAATCCCAGAATATCTTTTATTTCATCAAAACCCACCATTTTATCTTCAAGATTTTTTGTATGCCCATCGCGATTAAATACTTCAGCCATCTCACGCATGATATGCGCTGTTAATAATACGGAATCAATTGGCGCGACGATGATCTTGAAACCCATATCTTCAAGTTCAGCAGCACTCAATATGGGGGTCTTGCCCAAGGCAAGCATGTTTACAAACTTGGGATATTCAACGCGTTTACAAATCTCTTCCAGTTCATTGACTGATAAAGGTGCTTCAATGAAGGCGATATCGGCACCGGCATCACAATAACGGTTGACCCGGTCAATCGCATCATCAAGTCCATCTGTTTCGCGCGAATCCGTACGTGCGATAAAGGAAAAGTCAGGATCATTCCGTTCAGCTACAACAGCCTTAAATTTCATCACCATATCATCTGCAGGAATAACCTCTTTACCACCAAAATGCCCACAACGTTTTGGGAAAACCTGGTCTTCAAGAATAATACCTGCGGCCCCTGCCCCTTCGAATTCGTTAACACAACGCATCACGTTATGCAGATCACCATGTCCGGTATCAGCATCAGCAACGACCGGAATGGAAACCCGGTGCGCCATTCGACGAGTCGCATCAACCATTTCCGTCATACCGAGAAAACTTAAATCAGGTAGGCCGTATAAGCTAGCACTGGTGCCAAAACCGCCTATAAAAACAGAATCATATCCACATTGCTCTACCATCACCGCCGTTAACACATCATGAGCACCCAGCGTTTTTATTATTCCTGCCTTTCGCATTAATTCACGAAATTGTGATGCTGAACTTTGTTTTTTTATCATTACGATGCTCCTGAAAGAAATTTTATGTAGGATCAACTATCTGAATTGTACTACAGTGCGATTCAGGATTAAGTAATAATCATTATCTGGAGATTCGACAAATGACAGACGGTAATAACGGCAGCATCACAATGGGCATGATATGGATGTTCATCATCTCCCTCCTTTTATTTTGGTTACCGGGTATCGGTTCACTGATTGCAGGTATTGTTGGTGGTAAACGTGCAGGCGGTATCATGGCAGGCATTATGGCAGCAATGTTACCGGGTATTGTTGTTGGAGCCGCTTTGTTCTTTGCTGGAACAATGCTTACGACGCTACCTGTTATTGGCGCAATACTCGCGGGCAGCGGACTGCTGCTGTATGTATTCTATATTCCACCTTTATTAATCGGCGCACTTATTGGTGGTTTATTAGCTTGATCAAATTATGACAAAAAAACACCGTTTTTTGCTTACAAAACACAATATATAGTGTTTTTAAAGCTATTTTTCCACTACAATTCGGTGAGTTCATCAAAATATACGGTATTTTCATAAAACCTCTTATGGTTCATAAAAGATCGGTAACAATGACACGTTTTCTGTCAATCGCCCTACTCTCAATATATACCTTTGCAGCTCAGGCAGATATTTACAGCGCCAATAATGCACTTTCCAGAGGTGACTATGAAACGGCTGTAAAAGAATTTACGGAATTAGCTGAAAACGGCGATGCCAACGCTCAGGCGAATCTCGGCTATATGTATTATGCTGGCGAAGGTGTGCCACAAAGTTTTGAAAATGCTGTTTTTTGGTATCGAAAAGCAGCAACACAAGGCAATCGCGATGCACAATATAATCTGGCAGTATCTTATGCTTTTGGTGAAGGCGTAAAACAAAACTTAACAGAAGCTGCTATCTGGTACCGTCGAGCCGGTGAACAGGGGCATGTCGTTTCACAATACAGTCTTGGCATTTCTTATGCCTATGGTGAAGGTGTGTCGCAAGACCAGAAA
>JBELBG010000021.1:0-11433 GCA_042095435.1 Thiotrichaceae bacterium
TATCTTCAAAATAAGACTTCAATGTCGCTTGTATTGTTGTGAATGCGAGATCATCCCATGGAATCTCCTCTTCCTTAAATAATCGAACTTCCAGACTCTCGACACCAGCTGAAAAATCCAGATCAAGCAAACTTGCTCGAAACATCATATAGACCTGTCCAATATAAGGCAGACTGAAGACAGCAAAAAGGTCTTCGACTTTCACCCGAGCATTGGCTTCCTCCACTGTTTCCCGTATGCCTGCTTCGACACTGGTTTCACCTAATTCCATAAACCCGGCCGGCAAGGTCCAGTAACCATAACGCGGTTCAATCGCACGTTTGCACAATAAAACTTCATCTTTCCATACAGGAATACAGCCGGCGACGATTTTCGGGTTCTGATAATGAACGGTCTCACAACTATGGCAAATATAACGATGACGATTATCATCATCCGGTATAGCGTAAATTAATTCCGCACTGCAGTAGCAACAATATTTCATCTTATTCTTTATTTAGTAATGCAGATAATGATGGCCATATATTTTCCAACATAATCGGGTGGGCAGATTCAACAGGATGAATACCATCTGACATCATTAGATCAGGAACCTCTGCGATATCCTTATAAATAAATGTGGCTAAAGAGATAGTCGCTTTTTCAGAAACCTGTTGATAAATTGATGCGAAACGTTGCGTATACTCCTGGCCATAATTAGGTGGCATTTGCATGGGTACAAGCAAAACATCGCTATTTGTTTCCTTAACCATGCCCACCATTGCGATTAAATTATCTTCAATGTCTTTCAAATCTGCTCCTATTAATCCATCATTACCACCAAGCTCTATTACGACTATATCGGGTTTATACTTATCTAATAATTTAGGTAATCGCATTACGCCACCAAACGTTGTTTCACCAACAATGCTGGCGTTGACAACTTTATGCTTTGAGTCTTGTCCTAGTAAGCGTTGTTGTAGTAAAGAGACCCAACCTTTTTCTACTGGAATACCATAAGCTGCGCTTATACTATCACCCAGTACAAGTATGGTTTTCGCCTGAAGCGTGAGCGGCGATAAGATAAACAAGAAAATTAATAATAAACGGTAAATCATTTATGACTCCTGTGAACATTGTGCAAGCGAATGCACTAGGAAAGCAAGTTATTAGTCCTGAAGGAACTTTAACGATTCTAGACGATATTAATTTGTCTATTAAAGAAGGAGAAAGTTTAGCGATTATCGGTGTTTCTGGATCAGGGAAATCTACATTACTTGGTTTACTAGCAGGATTAGATACTCCAACACAAGGTAATGTTACTCTTGATGGAACTGATTTATCCAAACTCGATGAAGATGGTCGAGCAAAAATTCGCGCACAATCGGTTGGCTTCGTTTTTCAATCATGTCATTTATTACCTGGTCTCACCGCTTTGGAGAATGCATCTTTAGCACTTGAACTCGCAGATAATGACAATGCAATGAATCAGGCAAAAGAAAAGCTTGAACAAGTCGGCTTGGCTGAACGACTGCATCATTATCCCAATCAACTCTCCGGTGGCGAACAACAACGTGTTGCCATTGCGCGCGCTTTTGCAGGTAATCCTAAAATTTTATTTGCAGATGAACCAACAGGTAATCTCGATCAAAAAACGGCTCAACGAATTATCGATTTGCTTTTTAAAATGAATAAGGAAAACGGTACAACTCTGGTTATGGTAACGCATGATAATGAAATTGCTAATCACTGTGATCGTCAAGTAATTATTAGCGGCGGAGAACTCAGAGAACAAAAATGAATACGTTTAAATTCGCATTAACTTCGTTAAGACGTGACTGGAAGTCTGGCGAACTTCGCTTGATCGGTATCTCCGTTATTCTTGCTGTTGCCTGTTTAACATCAGTCAGCTTTTTTATAGATCGTGTTCATCGCGCAACAGAACAACAAGCAACAGAGTTACTTGCTGCTGATTTGCTATTAATTTCCTCCTCTAAAATCGAAGATAAGTTTGTTGACCGGGCTATTCATTCAAGTCTCACCTACTCACTAAATGAAAGTTTTCGTAGTGTTGTTGTTAAAGATGACAAACTCGAATTATCTGAAGTTAAGGCGGTTGATTCTAATTATCCAATTCGTGGTCATTTAAAGATCAGTGACAGTCTGTTTGGAGAAGAAAGAATAACAGACTCAATACCTGCGTCAGGCGAAGTCTGGGTAGACAGTCGTTTAATGCAAGTATTGAATATTACTATTGGCGATAAAGTTAATCTGGGGGCTAGCAACTTTACTGTTTCTAAAAGATTAACTTATGAACCGGATCGTGGTGGCGATTTGTTCAATATCGCACCGCGTCTTTTAATGAATAGAGAAGATCTTGATGCAACAGGATTAATCCTGCCAGCAAGTCGTGTGCAATACCGTTTATTACTCGGTGGCGACAATAAAACATTAGAACAATTTCGTGAGAATGTTAAAACTTCAGAAAAAAATGAAAACAGTAATCTACGCATACAAAGTATTCGTGATGCCCGGCCGGAAATTAACTCAGCACTGGAGAGAGCTGAACAGTTTTTAGGACTGGCAACATTAGTCAGTATCGCATTGGCCGGACTAGCAATAGCTATGTCTGCACAGCGCTATGCTTCAAGGCATTATGATTCTTGCGCTATCATGCGTTGCCTTGGTTTACAACAAAACCAGATTACACGAATTTATCTTTACCAGTTATTAATTATTGGAATTCTATGTAGCCTACTTGGTTGTGGTTTTGGTTATATCGCACAAGAAGGTTTGAATAAATTAATGACTGGTATGGCGCAAGTCAGTTTGCCGGCACCTTCGTTATTACCTTTTCTAAAAGGTCTTCTTTCCGGTTTATTAACCGTGTTGGCATTTGCATTACCTCAATTACTCAGCTTAAGAACCATATCACCACTACGTGTTTTACGACGTGACTTAAACCCTTTGCCATTAAATAGCTACATAATTTATCTGATTGCAATTCTCACCTTGATATTTTTAAGTCCGTGGCAATCAGGCAGTATCAAAATAACATTCCATACTTTGTTAGGCCTATTCATCACAGCTATAGTGCTAGCTCTGGCAGCAAAACAAATGTTAAAGCTACTTAAACGATTTCAACCAAAACTGAAAATGTCCGCGCGTTATGGTTTAGCGAATGTTACGCGCCGTTCCAATCAAAGTACTGTGCAAATCATTGGTATCGGGCTGGGGATAACCGTTATGTTGTTATTAACATTAATACGTACTGATTTACTGGAAAGCTGGAAAGAACGTTTGCCGGAGAATGCACCAAATTATTTCCTGATTAATATGCAAGCTGATCAGGCTGAAGACATTAAGAATATGATAACGAAAGAGTTGAACAAGGAAGTATCATTGCATCCAATGATTCGTGGTCGCTTGATGAAAATAAATGATCAGCCTGTTAGTGCAGATAACTATAGCGAACCTCGAACTAAACGATTGGCAACGCGTGAATTTAACTTGTCGTTTGCAGATACAATGCAGCCCGATAACAAGATTGTTGAAGGTGAATGGTGGGATAACACTGATCGTAATAAAAATTATTTTTCTATCGAAGAAGGTATTGCTGAAAAACTGGGTATCAAACTTGGTGATGAACTCACTTATTTTATTGCCGGTGAAATGATTACCGGTAAAGTCACTAGTGTGCGCTGGCTTGAGTGGGATTCATTTAACGTAAATTTTTTCGTTGTCTCAAACCCGGAGGCACTTGGATCATTTTCAAGTACCTACATTACCAGTTTTTATCTTCCGGCAGAGCAACGCTTGTTACTCGTCGATTTAGTCAAGCAGTTTCCGAGCATGACTATTCTCGATATGGATGCCATTCTGACTCAGGTCAAAAATATTATGCAACAGGTTATTCGCGCTGTTGAGTTTGTATTTATTTTTACCATTTTGACCGGACTGACTGTTTTATTTGCGGCTATACAAAGCACGCACGATGAACGAACTAACGAAGCCGCGTTAATGAGTGCCCTAGGCGCAAGACGTAAACAGGTCGTTTCCGG
This sequence comes from Thiotrichaceae bacterium, assembly GCA_042095435.1. Classification (GTDB taxonomy): domain Bacteria; phylum Pseudomonadota; class Gammaproteobacteria; order Eutrophobiales; family Eutrophobiaceae; genus UBA7359. Next base: position 4,041 of record JBELBG010000021.1, read on the forward strand.
TCTAATTGCAGAGTTTCTTTTTCTCGGATTAATCACAGGTATCCTTTCAGCAATAGCAGCAACTACTATTGAATTGATTCTTGCGGAATACGTATTCAAAATCGATATTGCAATTAACCCGCTAACCTGGATTATCGCACCGCTTGCCTGCTGTTTGATTATTGTCTCAACCGGTTTGTATGGCACAAGAAAAGTGCTGACAACGCCACCTATGACCGTTTTAAGAAAAATTTAACACCTTGAACTTTCATATTTAGATACAATCTAGAAAGAAACTAATTTTCTATATTATTTGGAGTCTGTAAATGTTACGAATTTTGCTTTTCCTAGGCACTAACATTGCCATTATGCTTGTTCTAAGCATCAGTATGAGCATTCTTGGAATTGATACTGCTCTCGAACAACAAGGCGGCGGTTTAAACCTCACCGGTTTACTTATTATTTCTGCTGCGTTTGGTATGGGAGGTTCACTTATTTCACTTGCTATGTCGAAATGGTTAGCAAAAAAATCCATGGGCGTTCAGCTTATCGAAAACCCGACTAATCAACAGGAACAATGGTTGGTTTCTATAGTTGAATTGCAAGCAAGGGAAGCTGGCATTGGTATGCCGGAAGTTGGCATCTTTAATTCACCACAACCTAATGCATTTGCAACTGGAATGAGCAAAAACTCATCGCTGGTTGCTGTCAGTACGGGTTTATTAAGCAATATGACGCAGGATGAAGTTGAAGCCGTTTTGGGTCATGAAGTCAGTCACATTGCTAATGGCGACATGGTTACGCTGACATTGATACAAGGCGTAGTTAATACTTTCGTTATTTTCTTCTCACGTATTATCGGTCACCTCATCGATCGTGTTATTTTTAAAATTGAACGTGGTCACGGCCCCGGTTACTGGATCGGCGTTATTTTCGTACAAATGATTCTGTCCGTTTTAGCCAGCACCATTGTCATGTGGTTTTCACGTCGTCGTGAATTTAAAGCTGATGCTGGCGGCGCTTATTTGGCCGGACGTGAAAAAATGATTTCCGCATTGCTCAGATTACAACAAGCGAGTAACCCGGAACCACTACCGGATGAAATGGCTGCGTTTGGTATTTCCGGCGGAAAAGCGGACGGCTTCAAAAAACTGTTTATGAGTCATCCGCCGCTGGAAGAACGCATTGCGGCATTGGAAAATAGTCAGCTTTAAAAGAGAACGAAAACCAAACAGTCGTTATGAAAAAAATTTACTTCGGCGATTTTCATGAATACGTCGTTGACCAAATCAAAGATATAGAAAGAGTCGAAATTGAATCTTATACAACTGAATGGTTTCTAATTCGTTATTTAAATAAAATTACCAAGCTTACCGTCGTAGGTAATCTTGAGAATAAACGCATCGAAGGATTGATGCGTGCGCTGATTCGTTTCTATGTAGACAATATTGATGAGCGTTCTGAGTTAGGCGAACGTTGCATCAAAATTCACAACAAATACCGCGCAACGATTCTGAAACAACAAAGCTCAAAGTACTCCTGATTACTCACAAGCGCCAATTAGTACTACTTATTAATACTAATAGTTTCTATTTAGTAGTCTATTTTATTTATAGTTTATTTTAACTATACTCTTCATCATGCTTTGGTCACTTTAAACAACAAAGAGGACCAATACCATGGGCATAATCAATCGTATAACGACCACCTTAACGGCATCTGTCGATAAAGCAGTTTCACAAGTCGAGAATCATGATGCAGTCATCGACGTATCTATTAAGGATTGCCGAACGGCTTTATCAAAAGCACAGGTTCGCTATTCCCGCGTAAAAAAAGATCGGCAAAGTCTGGAATCCAGATTAAAAGAACTGCAGGAAATGGAAACAACCTGGGAGAACCGGGCTAAGTCTGTTGCTGCTGAAGATGAAAAAATGGCACTGGATTGTTTGCATAGAAAAAATATCTGTAAGCAACGTATCGCCAATACACAACAAGCGCTGGTTCAACATGAAGAACTGGAGCAGAAAGTCCGTGCCAGTATTACCAAGATCGAACAACGACTTTCGCAAATCACACAACAACGCAACATGATGCGTTCGCGCCATTCCGCCGCAGATGCACTGCGCAGCATCAACAGTATCGAAGGCTCAAGTAAGAATGATGTCGACGATACATTCGAACGTTGGGAAATGGTCGTCAGTGAAGCTGAATACGAAGTCGGGCAAGAACTCGAATCCGTAGACCTTCTCGATAAAACGTTTTCAGAAAAAGAAGATGAAAAACAATCCATCATGCAAATGATCAAACAGTTTGCCACCTTGTCTCGAATACTAAGAATCGTTGGTGCTTTTTCAGTTGTCGCGTCAATGTCAGTCTTTCTACTGCAAGGTTGGGACAATGGTAATGATGTACACCGTTACTATTTATTATTGTCACAAACCGTATTACTGGCATTAGGTGGTTTCGGATTAGCTTTCCTTATTAAGGAAAATAAAGGCGCCAGAGTGTTCTTTGGTTTAAGTCTGGTTTCAATTACAGCGAACCTGACAACATTAGGCCCTTTGATTTTTTCCTATGTGCAATGGGGCGGCACATTATCCAACTACCCTGACATTGCACTCTGGACAGTTACCAGCGGCGCTTCAATCGCGGTTGCTTTAGCAGTTGCAACACTCGTGCTAATCCCAATTACCTTGTTTGGTTTTAAAGTGATGGCATGTCAATCAGCTCTACCATTAACAACCGCTTATTTACTTTCCGGTTCAATGTTATTGATACCTGTTAGAGATACGCTTTATGTTTCGATTATCGCAGGTGCTAGTATTTTATTGTCATTGGCATTTGTTACAAAGCTGGTTCAGAAAGATCAGTTACTACGTACCGCAGAAGGTAAGTTCGCAAGAATATTATTATTTATTGCGCCGGTTATTATGTTGGTTCGTAGTTTATGGTTGTATCAAGCTGATGATCTAATCTACACCATCATCGCTTTTACCGGCTTTATGGCGTTAAGACACTGTTCTTTGCAGTTAGATATTGAAAGCAAAACTCGCAAGCTTATGGAATTTGTTTCAATACCAATGGCATTTTTAGTTGCGGCTCCTGCGACGGAATTACTCGACAAGCTTCTTCCTTTTGAGTTTGCCTTGCCTGTTTTTGCATTAATCTTTTCTGCACATATGTTTGATATGGCGAAGCGTGGTCATAACTTTAAACATGCTGCATTGATTATCGCTACGCTTATCACAAGCTTGAGCTTTATGCTTCATCTTGCCATCTATGAAAGCTTGTTTAATGGCGTTATGTGTGCGCTGGTCGGTTTAGCGGTAATCGCTTTAGGTTATATCAGTAAATCACGTACTATTGTGATATTTGGCTTTATAACCACGACCGTAGCTATAGCTTACGACTTGTTTCATATCTATGAAATGATTGATTTCCTTAGCTGGACAGGTCTGGCTGCGACAGGTACTTCAGCTATCATTATCGGTTCAATAATTGAGCAACACGGTGTCGCAATAAAATTACGAATTGATAATGCCTTTAAAAAAGCAGAAGCAAACTTCTAGTCACATGTTAAGACGGCCAGTATTTTGCTGGCCGTTTTCATAGACATAACTAATGAAAAGAATAGAATTAATGGAAAAGAATAATGTTTAGTGTTGCGATACCCGCTGCTATCATTGGCACTTTTATTATCATGGCAATATTAGAGAGTTTATTTTGAGATAGATTTTATAGTCTGATATCACCTTCATTACTCCAGGGTGGGTTTACTATTGCTATAAAACATAATGGTTCAACCCCATTATTCTCAATCCACTGAACACATTTCGGTTCAATATAAATTGCATCGCCCGCTTTAACCTTTTTTTCTTCCTCATCGATATGCATCAAGCCTTGCCCAGCAGTAATTAAATATACTTCCGTTTGATCCAATATGTGTTTGTAACTTTGCTCGCCGACATCAACCGTTGCCATTGCCACTGAATAGGATAGTTCGACAGCATCATTCTTCGGATGTAACCACTCCTTGATTCGACAGCCATCATTGGCGGTAAACTCAACACAATCATCAATATTTTTTACAAACACGACGCACTCCTATATAAAGTAATCTATGGCAAAATATAAAGGCAACCCTGATTATAAACACGATAGTCCACCGTGTATTGGTGTACTGATCACAAACCTCGGCACACCCGACGCACCTACGCCTGCTGCCTTGCGCAAATACCTTGCCGAATTTCTTTCTGATCCACGTGTTATTGAAATACCTAAGCTAATCTGGTGGTGTATCCTGCATGGTATTATCTTACGAACTCGACCAAAGAAATCCGCTGAAGCCTATGAAAAAGTCTGGACAGAAAACGGTTCACCCTTACTAGATATATCATTAAAACAATTGGAAGGTATTAAGGCAGCCATAAAAGATAAAACTGACTTACCTATCAGAGTTGAGTTGGCGATGCGCTATGGTAACCCTTCTATACAATCCGGACTGGAAAAACTTCGACAAGCTAATGCACAACGCTTACTAGTATTACCTTTGTATCCACAATATTCTGCTGCGACGACCGCGTCGACTTTTGATGCGGTTGCTAAAGAGTTGACACAGTGGCGATGGTTGCCCGAATTAAGAATGATTAATCATTATCATGATAATGAAGCCTATATTAATGCATTAGCAAAAAGTATTGACGACCATTGGCAGACAAACACTAAACCGGAAAAACTGATCTTTTCTTTTCATGGTTTACCAAAACATTATTTCCTTGCGGGTGATCCTTACTTTTGTGAATGTCAGAAGACTGCAAGATTGATCGCAGAAAAAATGAATCTTAACGAAGATGAATATCTCGTGACCTTTCAATCTCGCTTTGGCCCACGTGAATGGTTGAAACCGTATACAGATATCACGCTAAAAGAACTGGCAAAGAAAGGAACTAAAAGCGTCAACATCGTTTGTCCCGGATTTTCTGCTGACTGTCTAGAAACGATTGAAGAAATTAATATGCAAAACCGTGAATTATTCACCGAAGCAGGCGGCGAACAGTTTGATTACATCCCTGCCCTAAATGATAAACCTGAACACACTGGGTTATTAACAGATATCATTATTCAACACTTGCAAGGTTGGGAAATGAAACCAGAAGACTTAACTGAAAAAGCAAATCGCGCCAAGGAACTTGGAGAAAGACAATAAACAGGAATATACTGCTTACGACGGCGACTTCATGCACTTACTTCAACACCCTTCCAAAACGCGACATGGTCTTTGATGTTTTCCGCTTTTAATTTTGGTTCGGGATAATACCAGGCAGCATCTTTATTTTCTTTACCATCAACTTCTATTGAATAGTAACTTGCCTTGCCTTTCCAGAAACAGGTTGAGTGTGTTTCACTGTCTTTGAAATACTCTTTTTTGATTGAATCTGGTGGGAAATAAATATTCCCTTCAACTGATTCATAGTTATCGCTTTCTGCCAGTACTGCTCCGCTCCACATTGCCTTTGCCATTTTATCTCCAAGGATGGAATGTCATTATTTGTGTTCCAGATAAATCATAAGCGCCTACATTCTTGTAGTCGATGTTGCGAGAGGACACGATTATAGGAAGTAATCGGTAGAGTCGAGTCTGGAACAAAGACCAAGGAAGTTCGAAGCAACGAGTCACTCCCCGTTAATTGTTACGATGACTTTTCGATGGTGTTCTGAAGTCCGATGTTCCCATAAATAGATACCTTGCCATGTGCCAAGATTACAACGGCCGTTAGTGATAGGTATTGTTAAACTAACATTGGTAAATATTGTACGAATATGGGCAGGCATATCATCCGGGCCTTCAACATCATGAGCAAACATGGGATCGCCATCTGGCACAATACTTTGCATGAAGCGCTCCAGATCGGCTTTCACAGTCGGATCAGCATTTTCACACAGAATTAATGAGGCACTGGTATGTTTTATAAACAAATGACACAAACCGGTTTCCACACCAGCCTTCATAACAAGGGCCTGCACGTCTCTTGTTATGTCATGTGTTTTCCGTGGCGACGTATTAACACTGAGTGATTGCTGAATGATTGTCATAATTATTAAGTCTACTATACTGGTTTTTAATGAATCAGGTAAAACATTTAATCTATGAAAATATAGAAAATATTAGCAAGACGATCTAGTTTGTTATGCAGGCCAGCCCGCCAATGTTAATTGTATTTGTTTATTTCTCGAACATGCTGGACTTGATACCTGCGGTTATGCCGGAAATAAAAAGCATTTTCATTATTATCTGTTTCCTGAGTATTGGTGCACCATTTATTTTACTTGGGTATTTTAAAAAGCTGCAAAATAAAGTCCGCGATAATATGCAACTCGGCATTGATAATGCACCATCTGAGTTACAACGCTATTACACTCTTCTCATTATTGGTTTGGCCTTATGTGATGCTTGTGCCATGTTTGGCTTTGTTTTGTTTATACTTTCCGGCGATATTACTTATTCGTACTTCTTTATAGCCGTTTCATTCTTGCTCGGTTTCTTATTCAAACCGGAACTGAAATAAGATTAAGCATGAAATAACATGCGTGCTCCAACAATCAGTAACAAAATAGAAAAAAAGCGTTTTAAGGTTTGCACGGGCAAATAATGCGCTAAACGTGCGCCTAATGGCGCAAAGAAGACTGTCATCGCAATAATAATTAATGCTGCTGGCCAATATAAATAACTAATTGCATTAACAGGTAATACCGAATTATCCCACCCGGCAATAATTAAAGCCGTTGTCCCGGCCATTGCTATGGGAAAACCACAGGCAGAAGAAACAGCCACAGCATTACGCATATTGACATTACACCATAGTAAAAAAGGTACTGTAAGCGTGCCGCCGCCGATACCTAATAGGGTCGAAAAAAATCCAATACCTGTTCCTGAACAGATCATACCTTGCGTTTCAGGTAATGTGACCTGTGCTTTTGGCTTTAATTCAAACCAGATTTGCAGCGCGACCAATATTTCAAAAAAACCAAACGCCACTCTTAATATATTGCTTGAAAGTGAATCAGCTAACAGTGCGCCTAATCCTGCGCCGATAACTATTCCGGGCGCTAAACGATTAACAACTGGCCAGAGCACAACGCTTTTTTTATGGTGTGTATACGTTGCCGAAAACGAAGTCACAATTATTGTTGCTAATGATGTTGTTACTGCCAGATGCATTAATACAGAAGAAGGAAAGCCTTGTTGCAAGAAGACAAAGTGTAATACCGGGACAATAATAATACCGCCGCCCAAACCTAGCATGCCCCCAACCACACCGGCGAACATACCTGTTAGCACATAAATTGCCGTAATTTGTAATGATAAATCTATAGATTCATCCAAAGAATTCTTAATAAATAATGTAATGAGAAA